>JAUWLW010000044.1 GCA_030613505.1 Candidatus Zixiibacteriota bacterium | reverse complement strand
AGCCGTCGCCGTTGGGGAAATACATCGGCGCGCCGCCGTCGCCCACCGGCGGCCTGTCGCCGACGTTGCTGCAGCTCGAGGCGAGGGCGAGTGCCGCGGCCGCGATTGTCAGCGTTTTTCGCATATACGCGACGAGGGCCTTTGGCGGCCCTCGCATTCGCGCCCGAAGGGATTCGAACCCCCAACCTACGGATCCGTAGTCCGTTGCTCTATCCAGTTGAGCCACGGGCGCTTTGGCATATTATTTTAACAGATAAGAACGTACGGCGTCAAGCGCTAGTGCCGACGGCCGAAAAGGCCTTTCTTTACTATCTCGAAATACTTCCCCGCCACGCCGGCCTTGAATATCGCCTTTAACTTCTCGGCGACGAATCGCGGCGACGATAACCTCATGCGAACGAAGGCGATCCGCAAGCGCCTTAATTCTTTCAGGCCTAATCTCTCTTGGATAAGAATTGGAACGTCGTCGACGCCCCGGAATAACCTTTCGTTAGCGGAGTTACGGTAAGGAGCCGACCACGTAAAATCCTTGGGCAGCAATTTTTTTTCGCGAACGTATTGCGCGACGTACGTCCCGGGGTAAACCTTCACGCCGGGGTAATGCGTAACGAAACGAAAATACTTCCGGTTCCTCCAAATAAACCTATTCGTCTCCTTAGCCTCTTCGTAAGTTTCCCCCGGATGACCGAGCGTGAAGAAAGCTTTAACTAAAAGCCCCGCCTCGCGCGCAAATCGGAAAGTCTCCACGGCCCGGGATAAAGATACCTCTTTACGAATACACTCGTCTTGAACGCGTTGAGAGCCAGACTCGACGCCGACGCCTATACAGAAACAACCAGCTACGCGCATCTCCTCGAGCAGACTTTTATCGACAGTACCGATTCTGATTTCACATTCCCAGGGGATATTAATACCTCGCTTAACCATCGCCGCGCAAAACGCGCGGACGTGGCGCCGGCTTTGGGTAAAGGTGCTGTCGATTATCTTTATGCCGCGTACCCCGCCGTTCGATATTAAGTTTTCTATTTCATCAACGACCGTGGTAGCCGCCCGGACGCGATAAGTTCGCCCGAACATAGCGGCGGCCGAACAGAAGGTGCACGCGACGGGGCACCCCCGGGCGGTAATCACCGAGGTAGCACGTACGTCGATAAAATCCAAACCCATCCGGTAACGCCCCATCGGCACGAGCTCCCGCGCCGGCGGGCCAAGCGCGTCCAAATCGCTTATCAGCGGCCGCGGCGGGTTATTGATAACCTTGCCGTCGTCGCGGTACGACAAACCTTTTATCTCAAGTAGGTCCTCGGGCCGGCGGCCGCTCGCGGCCCACTCGGCGAGACCCCGGCAAGTCTCCTCGCCCTCGCCGCGAACGATAATATCTATTGCGGGAACGTGTTGGAGAGTGTCGCCGGCGGTGAACGTGGCGTGGGGGCCGCCGTAGACGACGACCGTTTCGGGCGATACTTCTTTGATGCGGGAAGCTATCTCGAACGAGGCGAAGCGGCTGTGGCTAGTACCGCCGACCAAGGCGAGGGGCGGTCGCAACTCCTCGGCCACGCGAGCCGGCTCGCGCGCGTCTACCTGTTGGTCTATGAACTCGACGCCGTGGCCGGCCCGCCGCAACTCGCCGCCGACCCAGAGCATTCCGAGAGGGGGCATCTGGGCGCGAACGGGTATCTCCGGCTCCCGGGGATATACAGCCAGGATTTCCAAAGGTCGTTGAAGTCCGTAAACAACGAATAAAGCGTTTAACGGCCTACTACCATTTTACGCGAGGCGGACCTACCTTCGACCTTAAACCGGTATACGTAAACCCCCGGCGCGAGCGCACCCACGTCCACGACCAATTCTTGCGGCCCCGCGCCGTAAGAACCGGCTTCGCGGAACACCCGCCGGCCGGCGACGTCGTATATCGCCAATTCCACCGCCGACGCCGACGCGAGCGCGAACGGAATCCTAACCGCGGCCGTCGCCGGGTTGGGGCGGCTCTGGCCCAGACTAAACGCCGCCTTGGCGGCAGTGCCCTCGAACGTTACCTCGAGCGGGCCGAAGTACTCGCTCTGGCCACTCGGCTTCACGGCCTCGAGCTCGTACGAATACTTAACGCCTCTCGAAACGTCGGCGTCGACGAAGCGGAAGGGCGCGCGGCCGGTAATTAACGAGGAGTTAATTTTACGGGGCTCTCCCCGGCCGTCGCCGCGGTAGAGGTCGAAGCCGGCGTACGGCGTCGTAGGCCGCCACCTCAGCGCCACGCCGCCCGCCTCGCTCCGCGCGGCAAAATCATTAACGCCCGTAAACGTGCCGTAGTACCAATACTCGAGCCTCGAGCCGTTCCCCCAAGCGAAGGTTGGTTTATTATCACTTTGCGGTAACACTACTATATTCTCGAATTTACCCACCCGTTCCCAATAACCATTGCCTCCCAAAACGTGACTCTTATAATCGTATTTATTACCCATGCCGTACACCTTAAACGAATAATAAGCCCTATGGGCGCTCGGAACCTTATCTAATTTTAAATCAATACCTTCCTCACCCCATCCCCGATAATGCCTCCCCCAATACGGAGGGGGGCCCGGATTACGGTAAAAAATACTAACCCAATAAGATAACCGCTGTTCATCGGAATTAACACCTACCCAAGGCCTGCCCTGCGCGTCGCACGCAATCCCACTTGGGATATTAGCGCCCGTAGAATGCGCAGCGACGATTTCCGGCTTTGTCCATTCGCCCTGATACCAAGAGACATACAACGTACCGTTACTCGGAAACCCCTGGAAATATAAAATGTGCGCTCGGCCGTCGTCGCTCGCGGATATATACCGGGCGACGTCATCAATACTACTACGGATATTCCGTACTACCCTATTATCCGGCGCCACCTCCAACAACCTAAACCCATTTTCGTTCGCCACGTCGACCGTAACGTAAACGTTCCCGCCCTTTTTCATAGCGGCGTCGAACCACGTTCCCGTCTGACGGCTGAAGTCGTGAACCTCGGCACGTACCCACTTTGCCCCCTCCTTGTTACCGTGATACAGTTTGGTGCCGGATACCCAATAAATATGGGGTTGGTTAGTAGGGTTTACAAGGAATGAAGCGTTGTTCGGGACGGAAAACCCGACTGCTTCTTTCTGCCATCCGCCGTTTACGTAACGGCCGTACGTTAAACCGTACGGAGAACCGTTATACAGGATCTGCGGTACGCCGTCCGGGCCTTTCTCGAGGGCGAGAGGCCGGCCGGTAAACGTACCTACCTCGACCCAATGCCAGTAGTCCGCGGCGGCGATACTTCCCCATATCGCGACCGCGGACAATCCGACGAATAATAATCTCATCTCGCTACCCCCTTACTATCCGCATTATAACAAATCTGCTGTTTTTAGCAAGTCCTTTTGTTACCGCTTTGCCGCGTCGCCGGCCGCTCCCAACGGCACGTCGCGGACGCGGTCTTCCTCTCGCCTCACCTTGAAGCCCAGGCCGCGCAACAGCCCACGCCACAGCCGGCGCACCTCGCCGACGCGAACCGCGCGCACGGCCTTCGTCAAAATATACCCCGGCGTTAGTATATATCCAAGCAAAAAACGCAGCCGCAGGCGCCTGAGCTCCCTCACGCCGAGCTGCGGCTGCAACAAGAGCGGCACGTTGTCTTTGAGTTTGAAGAGCTTCTCGTTCTCCACGTTCTCGTACGGCGCGGCCCAGTCGAAGCCGGGCGGCATCAGGCCATGCTCGCGGGCGTACGCCTCGACCCGCGTCCCGGGGTATATGCGAACGCCCGGGTTGTAGCCGCGGAACGTCATGTAGCGCGCGTACGTACGGGCGAACTTGTTGGTCTTCTTGGCCTGCTCGTACGTCTCGCCCGGGTGGCCCAGGCTGAACGAGACCTTGGTATACAGGCCCAGCTCGTCGGCCCACCTCATGACGTCGACCGCGCGCGCGAGCGTGATGCCCTTGCTGATGCTTTTTAAAATCTCCTCGTCGCCGGATTCGACGCCGAAGCAGATTGTGTAGCAGCCGGCGCGCCGCATCTTCTCCAGCAGCGGCTTGTCGACGGTGTCGACGCGGACCTGGCACTGCCAGGGGATATCTATCCGCCGGCGCTCGAGCTCGTCGCAGAAGGCCTCGACGTGTTTCCGTTTTAACGAAAAAGTGCTGTCGAAGATGACGAGGCCGCGGACGCCGTACTGCGTCATGAGCTGCTCCACCTCGTCGACGATGCTTCGGGCGCCGCGGGTGTAGTACCGCTTGCCGAAGAAGAACGACTCCGAGCAGAAGGCGCAGCATATCGGGCAGCCGCGCGATGTCATGATTATCGTACCGGGGAGGTCGAGGAGGTCCATCTTCAGGCGGTAGCGAGCCATCGGGACGAGGTGGCGCGCGGGAAGCGGGAGGGAGTCGAGGTCGGCCTGCCGCTCGCGAGGGGGCGTCGTCGCCGGGCCGCCGTCGTCGCGATACGTGATACCCTTTATCTTGCGCAGGTCCTCCGGCCGGCCGCCGCCGCGGACCTTCCAGGCGGCGAGCTCGAGGCAGGTGTCCTCGCCCTCGCCGTGGCCTATGAGGTCGACGTCCGGGATGCGCGCGAGCGTCTCCGCCGCGGTGAAGGAGGCGTGGGGGCCACCGTACGCGACCGTTATGCCGGCGTCGAATCGTTTAATAGCGGACGCGTACTCGAAGGCGCGGAAGCGGCCGTGCGAGGTCCCGGACAGGAGCGCGAGGCTGGGCCGCGTCGCGGCGAGGAAGTCGCCGAGGCTCTCCCCGGCCACCTGCTCGTCGTAGACGGCGACGGCGTAGCCGGCGCGCTCCAGCGCCGCGGCTATCCACAACAGGCCGAGCGGCGGCGTGCGGTCCGTGATCCCCAGGTCCACGCCGTAGGGATGTATGCCGACAACGTCAACGGCCATAACGGTTTATTATAACAAAAAAGGCGCCGCACGGGGCCGGCGATAAACGCAGGGCCGGACCTTTAGATCCGGCCGCCCCGCGTAGTATAGTAGGGCCGGGTCTTTAGACCTGGCCACCTTACCGCCGGTTGAAACCGGCGGTTAGAAGCTACGCGGGTTACGCACCGGCCGCTGAAGCGGCCGGTTTCGACATATCGCGGTGGCTCGAGCTGAAGGTCGTCCCCTACGCTTCAAACAATCCGCGAGAGCTTTTTAATACGCCCGCGCCTTCGCTCATCCCCAGCTTTAACCGTTATCCAAAAAATCCCGGTAGAAGAAGTAGTAGTAGGCGACCACGTAGGCCGTCAAAACGTCTCCGCGACGTAGTTGATAACGCCTCGGGAGGTCCAGTATTTATTGTGGCTGGGCGGGAAGAGGTCGCCGAGGAAGGAGCCGAGGTCGACGTACTTGTCCTCGACGACGGCGCGGCCGTCCTCGCCGCGGACGTCGTACATGAACTCGACCGGGCCCGAGAAGACGTCGTCTTTGTCCCAGAAGTTCACCCACCGGGGATTATACACGCCCTCGGCGGGCAGGAGGCCGATCTCCTCCGGCCTGAACTTTTCGCCCTCTCTTAGTTTCCGGATCAGCTCGTTGTTGCGTATCATCGTCAACGCGCCGAGCGGCGAACCCAGGGTGTAGAGCTTCCGGACGCGCATGAGGCCCCGGCGGAACAGATCGTGCACCTCGTGCACGACCTCGACCGCCTCTTCCGAACGATCCCCACGGAAGATGTGGTAGAGCAGGTCGTGGGCGATCACGGACCCCGCGCTGTGGGCGAAGAAAGTGAGAGAGACCTTGCGGGCCGGACTTTTGCCGAACGGCCGGCTGCGGAAAACGATCTCCCGGCTAAGGTACTCAAAGACGTTCCCGCGGACGGTCCGCTCGCCTTCGTCCGAAACGTAATAGAACAGGTCGTTAAAGCCGTAATAGAACACCTTGCGAGACAGCTTGTACACCGGCCTTAAGACTAAAAAGAAAGGCGCGAAGTCGAACGTCCTCTTTATCGCGGTAAAGACCTCGCCCTTAATTATGTCCTCGGCCTCGGCGAGGTGCTGGTCCTCGTCCAGAGATCGCTCCCACCCCCACTCGACCATGATCGGCCGGCCGGCGAACGCGGCCTTATTCTTTCGGCCGAGCGCGGCGTTGAGCCGGTCGTAGAATTTTTTTTGGGTTTCCGCGTGGGGTTTGACTTCCGCGTGCGGGGTAATGCCGTGGATGAACACGGCTACCTCGAGCCAATCGTTATTATTTGCTTCCATCGTTCCCCTCCTTTTTTAAACCTACGTCCCGTTAAAAATAATCCCTTTCGAACCCCCGGCCCCGAGGCGCCGCCCTAATCCAAATAATCCCGGTAGAAGAAGAAGTAGTAGGCGACCATATAGGCCTCGACGCGGCCCGGGCGCCCCCTAATCCGTCGCGAGCATGTCGCTGAAGAAGAAGGCCCAGGCGACGACGTAGGCCTCGACGTTCGTGAAGGGGATGTCGTCGGCCTCGTAGTAGCCGAGGGTCCGGTACGACGAGAGCTTTATCGCGCCGTCCTCGATATACCCGCACGTGCGGTAGGAGGGGCCTTTCATCGTCCCGTCGTCGTAGTAGCCTATCGTCCGGTACGAGCCGTCCTTGGCGGTCTCGCCGTCGAAGTAGCCCAACGTCCGGTAGCTGGCATCTTTGACGGTCCCGTCGTCGCCTATGTAGCCGAGGGTGCTGTAGCTCGAGTTCTTGACGGTCCCATCCTCGTAGATGTACGCGAGGGTGCGGTAGCTCGAGTCCTTTATCGTTATCTCGCCGGCGGCGAGCGCGGCCGCGGCGGCCGCGGCTACTAGCGCGAGTATCGTTAGTGATTTCACGGCAACCTCCTCTCGAAAATTATAGCACATTAAGCCACCAAGGCAAAACGAAAGGCCGGGCGCGGGCCCGGCCTATTATCGCGTAGAAATAATTACGGCGACGGCTGCGGGTCCATGCTGACTCGCTCCGCCGTAAACTTGAGCAAGAGCAATACGGCGTTGCCGCGGCCGAGGTGCGACGCGTTCAACGCAAGCGTCGGTGGCACGTCGAACCTGCCACCGCCGATCAACTTGGTCTGCTCCGCCGTCAGCGTTATGGTAACGTTCTTTTCGGCGCCCGCCTTGACGACCTTCACCTGCTCCGCCGTCAGCGTTATCGAGACTTCCTTCTTATCCGGCGACGGCTGGGGATTGGCCTCGGCGTACGCGAGGCACGCCAGCGCGAGCGCCGTTACCGCCAACACCACGACTACTCTCTTCATCGTATCCTCCTTTTGGATTTGAAAACCACCCGCTTCCGCGTCGACCATAGCTAAACGCGGCGGCGTATTCAACCCTATTCTGCCTGTTCCTTACACCACTCGCCCACGCTCCAGGCTCGGGCGAACGGCCAACGACAACAGTTGCGCGTACGTTCAGAACTAGCTTATCCCCTCCAGCGTATCGCGGTCCGGGTCGAAGTTGACGTAGCGCCGGATCGCGGGCGAGAAGGCCAGCGCCGCGAAAAACAGCAACGTCAATACGAACGAGGCCGAGATAATCACGCGGATCGAAATGAACTCGGCCAGGACACCGCCCAGGACCATGGCGAGAGGCGTCAGGCCGCCGGCGACGGTGCCGATGAAGCCGAAGACCTTGCCCCGCATATTTTGGGGCGTCGTCATTTGCAGCACGGCCATGATCAAAGTGCCAAGCACGGCGTTGAAGAGGCCGAAGATCGCCGCCAGCGCGAACATCAGCGGGAAATACAGATACAGCGGGAAGAAAGCCAACGCGCCCATACCGACCACGGCGGAAACGAGAAAGACGGCAAAGCGGCGGCGGGGTTTAATGTTCACGAGCGAGGTCAACACGTATCCGACGAACATACCCCCCATGGCGCCGCCGAGTACGACGCCGTATAACGCCGGGCCGAGGTGTTCGGTCCGCTGGAACAACGGCAGCAACAGCATAAAGCCCATGTGGGCGAAAAAATTCAAGGCCGAAAAAAGAAGAATCATATATCTAAGGGGCGCCACCTTCCAGGTGAAAGCCAAACCGGCCTTGGTGTCCTCGAGAAACCTGAACTCCTGCTTCGCGTGTTGGATCTTGGGGACCTTTATGAATACCTCGGTCGCGGCCGAAATTAAGTACGAAACGCCGTTAATCAAGAAAAGGAGCGGCGCGCCGAGGAGGGCGTAGAGGAAGCCGCCGACGGAGTAGCCGGGGATGCCGGAGGCGGCGTAGATGAGGTGGAACAAGGAGTTGGCCTTGACGAGCTTGGCCTTGGGAACGATGTCCGGCAAAGCCGAGATGACCGCGGGGCCGAAGAAGGCGCCGCCCAGGCCCAATATGACGCCGGCGGCGAAGACCATCCAAACGTCGAGGACGCCGGCGAAGGCCGCGGCCGCGACGGCGACGATGACGACGCCCCGCGCCGCGTCCGCTGCGACGATCACCCACTTGCGGTCGCTGCGGTCGACCAGGACGCCGGCGAACGGCGATAGGGCGACGCGCGCGAATACCGTCGTGGCCATAAGCGTCCCCATCAGCGCGGTCGAACCCGTAACCGCCAGGACCCAGAAGCCGAGCGCGACGGTGTAGGCCGTATCGCCCAGCGAGGAGACGAACTGCCCCTGCCACAGCAGAAGGAAGTTGACGTTCCACAGCCGTCGTTCCTCCCGCGGCGGCGTCCCTTCGGCGGCGATCACCGGAGCTTCTACTTCAGGTTCAGCCATAACCTCGATCAGGGTTAACGGCGTTTAACGATCTCACAAAACAGGCTCGAGCCGTCCACCTCGGCGAGCGCGGCTTTCAAGCCCAGCGACGAGGCGAGGGTTTTGAAATCCTCCGGCGCGAACGTCGTCGCGGTGAAACCGTCTTTACATACGATCGTACCGTCGCCGGTCCGCTCGTAGTCGATCTCGCCCAGCAAGCCTTCCGCGGCCTGCGCCTCGAACCACGCCAGCCGCTCCTCCCAGAAAGCTTCGGCGTAGCTCGAGAATAACGCGACGCCGCCCGGCCTCGTTACGCGGACGCTCTCGGCCATCAGCTCGGCCGGGTCGACGTGAAAGGCCGAGATGCCGTTCTGGATGCAGGCCACGACGTCGACGGCGTCGCCGCGGATGCCGAGGTTCACGGCGTCGGCCTGAACGAGTCTTACTTTATCGCAGGCGACGAGCTCGTCGCGGGCGAGGGCGAGGCTGGCGAAAGAGGTGTCAACGCCGACGACGAGGCGCGCCTTACAGGCGAGCGCCGGCAGCGCGCGGCCGTAGCCACACCCCAGCTCCAGCACGACGTCGCCCGGGCCGAGCCGGCTCAGCACGTACTCGAGTTCGGCGTCCAGGTATTGCCTAACCCGCGGCGAGGCTAATTCGTAGACGCGCCGCAACCGCGCCGCAGCGAGTTTATCGTCGTAGTAACCGCTCACGTTTAGCCGACGCGCGTTACTTCGCCGATGGACCCTCCTGCATCGTGCCGAAGACGTTGCCCTCGGTTTCTATAAGGAGGATGAACGAACCCACCGTGGGGACCGCTTACCCCTCTTCATTTTCGTCGGAAATCGGCCGCGCCCACCCGGGCCGCCGGAATTGATACACGAGCAGCGGAACCGCGAACACGATTACCATCCCCAAGACCAGGAAAGCGTCGTAGAAGAAGACGTTGCCGGTTTGAAGCTGCGCCGGCGGGAAGTAGCCGATGGCGATGGTGAAGGCCGCGGCCGCGACGGCCACGCCGGTCACGAGCCACATCCCCAATTTGCCGCCCGGGACCTTGTACGCGCGCGCGACGCCCGGCTCGGTGTAGCGCAAGCGAAGCGCCGAGATAAACAGCAGCACGTACATCACGAGGTAGAGCTGCGCCGTGAGCGCGGTCAGAATCCAATAGGAGCTGCTGATGGTAGGCATGAGCAGGAAGACGAGCGAGAGCGCCGTGACGATTAGCGCTTGGACGATGAGGATGGGCGTCTGGACGCCGTGGCGGTTGACGCGCTGCAGGAAGGGCGGCAGGTAGCCTTGGCGCGCGACGGCCAGCAGGCCTTTGCTCGGCCCCGCTATCCAGGTGGATATCTGGCCGAAGACGCCGACCGCGATGAGCAGCGCGACTACCGGGATAAGCCACGCCAGATGAAATTTGTCCAAGAAGACGGTAAAGGCTTGCATAAGGCCCGCGACGAGGCTTATCTTCTCGCCCGGGACGACGACGGCTATGGACAACGTGCCGAGGATGAAGACGGCGAGCACCACCAAGGTCGCTATGAAGATCGCCTTGGGATAGTCGCGCTGGGGGTTTTTGACCTCCTGGGCGTGAGTCGCCGACACCTCCATCCCGGCGAAGAACAACAGCGTGCTCGCGGCCAGCACGACGCCGCTCATCTTGCCCAGGTCCGGGACGAACGCGGCGCCGCTCAGTTGGACCTGCGACGGGTTGCCGAGGGCCAGCCAGGCTATCCCCAATCCGATAATCAACGCCCCCGGTACCAGCGTGCCGCCGATGACGCCGGCGGTGCTGATCCAACCGGAGGTCTTCATGCCGCGGAAGTTGACCAGCGTCGCGCCCCAGTACACCGCGAGGATGACAGCCAGCGCGTAGAATTTGTTGTTCGCCAGCGCGGGGCTTATGACGAACGCGAAGGTGGCCGCGGCGAAAGACAACACCGTCGGGTACCATATCACGTTCTGGAGCCATTGGAGCCAGATGGCGAGAAACCCCCACCTGGGCCCCAACGCCTCTTTGACCCATACGTAGACGCCGCCCCGCTTGGGCCATCCCGTGGCGAGCTCCGCGGAGACGAGCGCCGTCGGTATAAGGAAAACCAACGCGGCCACGACGAAGAAGAACACGGCCGTCAGGCCGTACTCGGCCATCGTCGGCAGGCCACGTAAACTCGCGATTATAGCGACGTTAATCATAGCGAGCGTGAACACGCTCAATACGCGGCGACTTACGGGCGAAGTTCGATTGGCGTCCATCTTATCCGTCCTTGGCTTTTACGCTCTGCCTACGCGCGGTTTAGTTAACGACGTGTCCTCTCCTCGGCGACCGTTTCGGCGCCAACGCCTCCGTCTTGGCGCCCTCCAACACGCCGTACGCGCTTATAACGTCGTCGTACAGTATGTCCGCCATGTCGCGGCTGAAGTTCTCCTTCACTACGACGCGCATGATGGCGATTTTCTCCGCGTTCGGCGGCAGCGTGTAGGCCGGCAATATCCAGCCGCGCTCGCGCAGCTTGTGCGAGAGGTCGAAGACCGTATAATCCGTCGGCTCCTTCAACTTCACGGTGACGATGGGAAGGAGTTTGGCCGTGTTCAAAACCTCGAACTTGCCCGAGTCGGCCAAGCGTTCGGCGAGGTAGCGGGCGTTCGCCAGCACGTTGGTCGCGATCCGGGTGTAGCCCCGCCGTCCCAGCCGCAATAGATTGTAGTACTGCGCCAGTATCATGGCGCTCCCGCGCGAGAAGTTCAGCGTGTACGTCGGCATCTCGTCGCCGAGGTAGTTCACGTAAAAAATCAAATCCTCGGGCAAGTCGCCGTGGTCGCGGAAAATGAGCCACCCCAGGCCCGGGTAAACCAAGCCGTACTTATGGCCCGAGACGTTTATGGACTTGACTTGCGGCAGGCGGAAGTCCCACACCAGCTCCGGGTTGACGAACGGCGTGATGAAACCGCCGCTGGCCGCGTCTACGTGGAGCGGGATGTCCCAGCCCTTCTTCTTCTTTATCTCCACCAGGAGGTCGTTGACCTCCTTGATGGGGTCGGCCTCGCCGGTGAAGGTCGTGCCCAATATCGCGCCCACGCAAATAGTATTCTCGTCGACGAGTTCGGCCACGCTCGCCGCGTCGAGGGTGAAGCGGTCCGGCTCCATCGATACGATGCGCGGTTCCACGTCGAAGTACTTGGCGAACTTGTCCCAGCTGACGTGGACGTCGGCGCCGAACACGACGTTGGGCTTGTCGCAGGGCTCTCCCTTCTCCTGGCGCCGTTTCCGCCAAGCCCACTTATGCGCCAATATCCCCAGCATAATGGCCTCGGATGAGCCGACGGTAGCGGTGCCGGCGAAGGTGGTCTCCTCCGGCGCGTTATACAGCCGCGCCAGCATATTCACCACGCGCTCGTGGATGAACTCGGCCTGCGGGTACTCGAAGTGGTCGATATAGTTCTTGCCGATGTTTTCCATGATGAGCCTGTCGGCCTCGGGCTCCATCCAGGTGGTGACGAAGGTCGCCAGGTTGAGCGCCGGGTTGCCGTCGAGGTTGAGTTCGTCGTGGACCATCTCGTACGCGGCGTTGGCCGGCATCCCCTCGTCCGGCATCTCGTACTTCGGCACGCTCTCTTCGAAATACCGGGTGCTGTAGGTACTGGCGTGCCCCCTCCTCGAGGCATCTATTCGCGAAACGTCAACCTTTTTCGATAGCATGACCAGCCTCCTTGAAAGCGGTACGTTCCGGCGGGACGCGTGTTGGTTCGCCTTTCGGCCAAAATAATATAAGTCGTGCCGACGGCACAAGTAAAAACTCAAAAGCGCGTTCGGCGAAATTTTCCTTTCGCTCGAGCCGGGATAATTGTTAAAGTAGGCGCGACGACTTCGACGTTAAAGGACGGTGTTTTCCATGACTAAGGGGCTTTCCATTTTCACGACGTTAGCCGTTCTCGCGGCGACGCTTCTTCTCGGCGCAACGGCGCCGGCGGCCGCCGACTGGCGCGCGGATCTGGAAGAGCTCGTTCGCGCGGAAACGGCTCCCCGCCAAGACGAATTACTCTCGGAGGTATTGCGCGCCAAGCCGGATTGGCGCAAGGTCGTCGCGGCGCTCGAGGCGCTACCCTTCGACGACGCCGAGACCGGTACGTTCGAAACCCGTCAAACTATTTGCGCCGACGGCGTCGCAAGGCCTTGGATCCTGTACGTGCCGCCGTCGTACGACGCCCGCACGCCCACGCCGCTTCTGGTTATGCTGCACGGCCTGGTGTCCCGACCCGAGCTTATGGACGACCCGCTGGCGTACGCGCGCGACGACGAGTGGGCCGCCGCGGCCGAAGGGTACGGCTGGCTCGTCCTTTACCCCTTCGGCCAGGAGGGCGCCACCTGGTTTGACGAAGTCGGCATGGCCAACATACGAAACCTGGTTCGCGCCGTGAAGCGCGAGTACAACGTCGACGACGACCGCGTATATATGGGCGGCTTCTCGGACGGCGCCTCCGCGGCGTTCTGTTGGGCCATGGTAGAGCCCACCGACTTCGCGGCCTTCGTCGCCCTAAACGGCCATATGGGCGTCGGCAGCCTCGCCGGCGACCTCGACACCTACGTGCCTAACTTCTACAACTCACCCGTCTACGCCGTCACCACCTTTGACGACAAACTCTATCCCGCGGAGAAGATGCGCGCGACTATAGAGATGGCGCAGCGGGTCGGCGTCAACGTCTTCTACCGCGAATTGGAAGGGGGCCACGGCTTCGACTACGCCGACGCCGAGATACCGCTCGTCACGCGCTGGCTGGCGCGGCATCCCCGCGACCCGTTCGCGCCGACGATCGTATGGGAGGCCGCGACACCCGAATTCGGCCGGTGCCACTGGTTCCAAATAGACGAGATAATGCGCGAGGAGGCCGCCGACTGGCATACGGATTACAACGCCGCGATGGTGGACGACCGCATCACCATCGGCTTCATCCCCGCCGACGGCGAGGGCCCCGGCGTCACGATCGCGAAGGTAATCGACGACTCGCCCGCGGCCGAGATGGGCTTAAAAGAGGGTGACGTAATAATCGGCGTCGGCGACAGAACCGTAGCCGACATGGACGACGTCGACGCCTGGAAGGAAACCGTCGCGCGAGGCAACGACTTCACGCTCCGCGTAACGCGGGGCGACGACAAACTTAGGCTCAAGGGCCACCTACCGCCGCCGGAGAATTATTACGTCTTCAAACGGGCGCGGCCTTCGGCTCGAGCGAACGTGACCTTCGGCGGCAACCGCGTCGACGTCCTCGCGTCTCGCCTCGGCGCCTTCACCGTCTACGTCCACCCGGATATGTTTAACCTCGACGAAAAAGTACTAATCGCCGTCAACGGCAAGGTGGCCTTCAACACGAAGGTGAAGCCGGACGTAGCGTTCATGCTGAAAAATTTCCTCGATCACCGCGACCGCAAGGCGCTGTACGTCGCCGCGGTGGAGGTGGACCTATAGGAAGAATTTAATACTTGTATTTTTTCGTTGGCGTGGCATAATACTAACGACAGGGAAGGAACGATAGTACATATCGCTCCAGGCGTGACGTGAGCGCTTTCAGGATATCGTAGTTTTAAGCGGGGATAAATTATTCAAGGAGGTGGGTACGATGAAGAAGGTATTGATATGGTTCATTTGCGCGTCGACGGCGTTGGCCGCGCCCGCGGTGGCAAGGCTAATAACGATCGGCAAGGAAGGCCGCGTCGTCGCGTATCCGTTCCGGGGGAACTCGGGCGTCAACGCCGTTAGGTGCCAGGATTTGGTCTTATGGAAAGAACTTTACCCCCGGGACAATGCTCCTGTAGTCTATATTACGAAATGGGAATGGTTTGCCTCCACAACCTTATCGCCGGGGTATTTCAACAATTTCACCATTAAGCTGTGTCAAACCGACCGTACGGCGTTAACCGCCAACTTCGACGATAACTACCGCCCCTTCAGGCCGGGCACAGTTTACAGCCGGCCTTCGCAGTATATCAATGCGAATCCTAACGATTGGTTCGGCTTCAGCTTTTCCGGGTTTTATTTATTCGGCAATTACAACCTCATCGTCGAGGTCGAATGGAGCGGCGATACCGGCGGCTACGCTTATACCTACCGGAGCGCCGCGACGGCGCGGTGCGTCTTCAACTACAACGGCGGCACGCCCGCCGTACGCAACTACGTCCACTACATGCGCATCACGATATACTTTATCCCCGGCGTTGAGGCGACGTCGCTGGGACGCGTAAAAGCGCTGTACTTATAACGGGGTACGCAGAACCGGCGTTCGAGCCAAGGCAGGAAGCAACCTTTCCACGGCCCGTTTAGTCCGTAATACAAAAAGCCGCCCTCGCGGGCGGCCTTTTGTGAAACGATTTTACATAACTTAGTCCGCCGGCACGAGGTAGTAATACGCCGGGAAGCCGGCGACGGCGGCGGCCTACGCACCCCCTCTTTATCTCAGGTTAGCGCGCGTCGCGTTCGAGATTAGTTAGCTCTTCGCTTACGCGCCAGAGCCGCTGCGCGACCGCCCCGTCGTACGACGCCGGCGACGACTTGGCTTCTTTCATTTTGCTAAAATACTTGCCCGTCACGGCTTCCACCGCCGGCGAAGAGGCGAGGTAAATACTCGTGCTCGCGCCTTCCTCCGGACTCAGGAAAAAGGGCCGCATGATAAACGCCGGCGCGCGTAAATACCAGCGCAAACCCTTGGAGATGCCGGTGCGTACGGCGCCGGGGTGGAGGCAGTTCGCCGTTACGGCCGTACCCCCCAGCCTTCGCGCCAGCTCGTACGTGAAAAGGATCAACGCCAACTTCGACCGACTGCCGGCCCGGGCGACGCCGTAATTCTCCTCAAACTGGAGGTCTTCGAAGTTAACGGCGGCCATCCTGTGAAAACTGCCGGCGACGTTGACGACGCGCGCCGGCGCGTTCGCCTTAAGTACGTCCAGGAGGAGGTTGGTCAGCAGGAAAGGCGCCAGGTAGTTGACCGCGAACGTCATCTCGAGGCCGTCCGCGGTAACCGTGCGCCGCGCCGCGATAACGCCGGCGTTGTTGACCAGGACGTGGAGGCGGCCGTACGCGCGCTTGAACTCCTCGACGAAGCCGCGGATGGAGGTTTGGACGGAGAGGTCCGCGAGCATCAAGTCGACGGCGTCGTTGCCGCTCCTCTCTCTTATCTCGGCTCGCGCCGCCTCGCCGCGGCGCCGGTCGCGGCAAAGCATGACCACCGCGGCGCCCATCTCGGCCAGGCCCAAAGCCGTCGCCTTCCCTATCCCCGAGTTCGCGCCGGTAACGATGCAGATTCTTCCGCGCAAGACGCTTCCTCCTGTGCTCTCAGCCCCGCTAGTATAAATTAAATCCTCGACTTATTAAATAATACATCTCCACTCTGCAGGAGGGAAAACGGCGGCATCTGTGGTTGGAGGAGAACGGTAAAAAACCGCCCTCGCGGGCGGCGTTTCATGACACGATTTTACATAACTTAGTCCGCCGGCACGAGGTAGTAATAGGCCAGGAAGCCGGCGACGGCGGCGGCCGCGGCCGACGCGCCCACGATGGACCCAAACGTCGTGACGTCCACGGCCGGCATATTGGCGAACGCGTTGGCCGCCGCGGCCAGCCCCTCCGGGTCGGTGTAGGCGAAGTAGGCCACGAGGCCTCCCAGTATCGCCGCGGCCAGGGTCGCGGCGCCGGCCCCTATCCACGTCGCCGGCCAATTCCCCCACCGAAGAGGCGGTACGAACGCTCCGGGCCTCTCGCCCAACGGCAGCCGCGCCACCGCCCGGGAAGCGAACCCCGCCGGCGCCCGCTCCACTTCGGCCGTCGCCCCCTCGAAACGCGCGAACGCGTCGCCGACCAGGCGACACTCCTCGCAGACGGCGGCGTGCTCGCGGGCCGCGTCGCGGTCGTCGGGAGCGGCGTCCTCGCCCGAGGCCAATATCTCCGTAAACTTTTCGCAATCCACCATATCACATTCCCCCGGCCAGCGCGTCGGCGACGCCCATCCGCCGAAGCGACGTCAGGACCTCTTTCTTGCCCCGGTAAATATAGGACTTCACGGTGCCCAGCGGCAACTCCGTTATCTCCGAAACCTGCTCGTACGACTTCCCCATCAGGTAATACAGCTCGAGGACGTTCCGGTACTCGGGTCGTATCGACGCCAGCGCCTCCCGCGCGACGGCCGCGTGCTCGGCGCCGGCCGCCAGCTCCTCCGGACCGGGGCCCTCGTACGGCCTCTCGCAACCCCCGGACGGGTCGGCGACCGGGCCCCGCCTCGAGGCGACGTCGCAAGCAACATTGTACGCCACGCGGTAGAGCCAGCTCGAGAACTTCGCGCCCCGATCCGCGCGGTAGGTGTGCAGCTTGCGGAAGACCCGCAGGAACGTCTCCTGGGCCGCGTCGTCCGCGGCGGCCCCGGCAACGCGCCGTGCGATGGAGTACACCATACCCTGGTACCTCTCCACCAGCGCGCGCCACGCCTTCTCGTCGCCGGCGCGGCAGCGGCCTATCACGGCCTGCTCGTCGAATTCGCTCGCCCGGGCCATAGGAACGTTCCAAAATATAAGACGGTTTCCCCCGCGATTTTGTTGCGAATATTAACACACCGCCGGGCCGGGGCGTCGACAATACTTTTTTTGAAACAAACCCGGCACGCCAAGCGTCGTACGGGCGAGAAGGCCGAAGGAATTAATACTTTCAAATAGACGGAGGATACGAAATGAGGAAATTTCTCCCCGCTACAATATTGTTGATAACGCTCGCGGCGATGCTGGCCGGGGCCGCCGCGGCGCAGGAGGAAAAGGGCGAGCCGGCGGCCGCAACGGCCGAGACGCCCCGTAAAGGACTCAAAATCGTGACGGCCGTGGGCGACGAGGAACCCTGCGGCGACGAGGACCTGGCGCCGCTCGAGCCGGACAGCGAAGTACGGAAGATGAAAGTGATGATCCCGATATTCGGCATGATGGTCCCGATAATATTCATACTCGGCGTGGCCGCGGTCGTCATCATCGCGATATTAGTGGCGCACCGGGCGGCGCAGATGCGGCAAGAGACGATACAACTCGCCATCAAGGAGGGCCGGGAGCTGCCGCCGGAGCTCTTTATGCGGATGCGGTATCCCCGCCACCCCCCGCCGCTGCTGGGCGGCCTGATCCTTACCGCCCTGGGTATCGCGCTCTCCATCGCGCTGGGCGTCGTCTGTGGGGCGGTGCAGGCGGTGTGGGGCCTCATCCCGCTGCTCATCGGCGTCGCCATCCTGATCTACGTCCCGTTCTACCGGAAGCAGAAGAAAGAGGAAGAGAACCGCTAGCGCCGCGCCCGAAAGTAACCTGTGAAAAAGGCCGCCCGGATGGGCGGCCTTACGCTATTGAGGGCCGGGTCTCGTAGGGCCGGGTCTTTAGACCCGGCCACGGTAGGTACTTATTAATAAGGAAAACCGTAATTCATATTAAAAACGCCGGCTACGCCGGCGGCAAGGTGGGCCGACCTGAAGGTCGTCCCCTACGATTGCTGCTGGTCGGCGTCGCCATCCTGATCTACGTCCCGTTATACCGGAGGCAGAAGAAAGAGGAAGAGAACCGCTAACGCTGCGCCCGAACGCAACGTAAGAAAAAGGCCGCCCGCAAGGGCGGCCTTTACGCTATTGAGGGCCGGGTCTCGTAGGGCCGGACCTTTAGGTCCGGCCACCTTAAGGTGTTTAAATGTGAAACCCGCATTTCATATCAAAACGCCGGCTACGCCGGCGGCAAGGTGGGCCGACCTGAAGGTCGTCCCCTACGATTGCTGATGGTGGGCGTCGCGGTCCTGATCTACGTCCCGTTCTACCCGAAGCAGAAGAAAGAGGAAGAGGACCGCTAACACCGCGCCCGAAAGCAACTCGAGAAAAGGCCGCCCGCAAGGGCGGCTTTGGTTTAGTGAAAAAAACAATAAGACCGAAATTATAAACGTTTTCTCCAATGGACGACTAGGTCACGATATTTTTCTCTATCTTCGTCGCCGGAGAACTCTACGAATCGATTATCCCAATAATGATCATGAGTTAAATCTAGAATCATACGGGTAACCCCTTCCTTATGGCAACGTATACCTTTTTCGTATTCTTCTCCGAATTCCTCCTTTTCGAATTCAGTTATAATATTTTTTACTCTTTCGTAACCTAAAACTAGGTCCTCTATATTAATACCATATTCGATAATTTCCCCTAAAAGTTCACTAATAGTTTTATAATCACCGTACCTATCCGGGAAATAAAAATCTAAGAAAGCTTGGAGGCTATCAATATTTAAAGGTTGTTCGACGTCGAATTGCCCCGTTTTCTTTGCTTCTTCCGATAATAAGATTTCCCTATATTCTTCTTTTTCCTCACGCAACGCATCGAATTGGGCATCTGCCATTTCAAATAAAGCACTGATTTGGCAAAGTTTCCGTTTGAACTGACCCGGAACTTGTTCTTCGTCCTTATACTCTAGTTTATGGCTTATATCCGCCCATGCGTGCATTAATATGGTCCTTACTTGTAATTCGACTTTAAGATCGCCGAGGCCCCGGTAGCAAGGTGCTTCGAGCCATTCCTCTTTCAATTTAATAATATAGTGGTGGGAACGGTAACCGAATTTGTCTGGGTCGAGTAATTCTTGTTTATCGGTCTTTTCTAAAACTACAAATTCCGTTTGGATTAAATCCGAAAGTTTCTCTATATCGGAAGGGTAGAAACAAACGATCCTCAAACCACAAATATCTTCAGTTTCATCTAAAGGTTCGGTATAGCCTTTCCTTTCTTTCTTACCCCATAGAGAATCGAAAGTTTTAATACGGTAACTAATAGGTAGGGTTTCGATACCGGCCTTAATTATTAGGCTTTCCAAATCGCGTTTAAGATTAGTCGCCAACTTCTCGTAAATCGGCACGAGAGCGTTATATTCCTTCTCAGTAGTTTCTTTGTCCTTTTTAACCATAATGCTTTATTAATCGTCCAAGGAGGCCAATTCGGATATTTTTAGGAATAATATTGAAAAACTAAATCCTATCACCCTTTAAAGCCTCCAACATACCGGAGTATTTAAGCCTATATGTACTCGTATAACGCTTTTCGAACCGTTCGATTTCATTATCGCTATCCACCATCCAATAAAAATAATAATGGCCCTCGTCACCGTCTCTGGTCGTAGTCAGCGATAATACTAAATTATTATTATCCGAAAGGTCTAGGCGCATTAAAACCTCCAAAGGTAGGTTTTCCTTTACGATTCTGCATTGACCTGGTTGTATCGGTGGTTTCCCGTTTTCGTTATCTAGAAAACCCGAAATATAAGCGTTACCGTACAATAGGTTTTTCTCTATACCCACAAACTCTATCCTATTCTGGAAACCGAATTTGCCAAATGCTATAGCAGTCGATAACATAAAGTCTTTTTTTAACATCTCCTTATTTATAGTTCTTATTACCCCCATCAAATCAGTAAGCGACAAAATATCATCATCGGAGTTACCACGCACGAAAAGTATAGCAGAATCCGAGACGAATATACCTTCTATATTGCCCGGCCCTGGTAGGGTTTCGTAGCCTATTTGGTAGAATGATTTTAAAGCTTCTACCGCGTTTTTAGGGTCTTCTTCAATTAATGTTTTGAACCCGGATATATCAAGAAAAGCCACGAAAGTATCACCTTCAAAATTGTTTATGGGCATCGTCTCATACCTCGCTTAGTTACTAAATCACTATCCATTTTTAATCCGTTCGTCAACAACTTATACCACTTCGGCGCAGTTGCCTGGCGCGCCGTCAAGTTTTTTTGCGACCCGACTGCCGCATGATAACACGCATTCCTAGGGTTCGTGTTTTATCTATCCCCGAATGGATTGGACCTTCTCTATCTTTTATTGCGTCCCGCTACCGCCGACCGTTAGGCGGCGGGCAATAGGGGCGCGAATTTAACCACCCCACGGCGTTAATGAATTCCTTGGCCACAAGAAGACGTAGTTGTACCGCCGCCCACGTAATCACCCCGCCCCCTAACGCGCGTGGCGTTAACAAGGCGGGGTCGGTTTCTACCGTTTTCTGCTTCCCTCAATTGGCCTACCTTCGGGCTACTAACCTGCGCCATCCTCCACGTATAAAATAAACCAGCGGCCCGCGCGTGTCAA
>JAUWLW010000053.1 GCA_030613505.1 Candidatus Zixiibacteriota bacterium | reverse complement strand
GCGGACCTTCACGCTGGACGGAAGTTGGAATAAGGCCAACCTCGGCGTCTCGGCCTGGGTCCAGAACTTCGCCGGCAAACAGATCCTCAACGGCCGGGCGACGAAGCTCGTCGAGGGCGTGGCCGTGGAGCCGGCGTCGGTGGGCGGCGTCAAGGCGCTGTTCCACTAAACGCTAACTACCTCCTTTTACAGAAGCCGCCCCTACACTAGGGGCGGCTTTCGGTATTAAAACTGATAAAACTACTTTGCGTATTACCTAGTTACCACGAATTTATTTACCGAAGCTTCGGGGCCTACCTTAATACGGTAAATATAAACGCCTTGGGGTAGGTTACAATCGGCGACGTCGAGGTAGTAAGTATTTTTCCCCAGGTTCGGTCGGCCAAGGTCCGTTCGGAACACTTTCCTACCCGCTAAGTCGAACGCTTCGAAAGTGGCCGTGCCATACGCGGCCAGTTTTACGGTAACGTAATAATTTATCGCAACGCCGTATCCGGAAGCCGAAATCGAAGCCCGGGTTGAGAGTTTTTCAATTTCGTCAACGGGCGCGTTAAGCGTGATTGCCGCGGGTACGGGGCCGGAGTCCAAATCGTCGCCGGGGTACTCGTTAAATATAATGAAGTACGTCGCTTTATCGACGTTCCGGCAAATAGTATACTCGTACGGCGGGTCGAAAGTGCGGTACGTCAAACGCCATTGTAAAAAATCAGGAAGCGGTTCGGGGTCGAGGCCAGAAACGTAAAACTGGCTAAAATCGTGGACGGGTTGCACCATACCCCAAATTTGAACCCCCGTCCGCGCGTCGTAGAGGCTGACGTCTAGCTCGTATGGAGGCGATTGGGAGGTTGTATAGACGAGGATGCCGTACATGTTGCGGTCGTTCGGGTTATGCGGACCTCCGCGACCCGGAACGCCGTAGTGTTTCTCGTCGGAATGGCCCTTAACATTCCTTACTAAACCACCGCCGTATTTAGTAACGGCGTAAATCCTATAACGTTTCATAGCCGGACCTCCGTACGGGCTCGGGAATAGGGCGTACCCGTCGGGCCGCGTAATATCTGTGCTATGGATTACCCAGTTATTATCCGCGTCGAAAAGGTCGGCTTCTACGTTAGCTCCAACTACCGGTTCTTCTAACTCGCCCCCGTCGGAGCGTTTATATAACCAAACGCGTGGCCAATCGTCATAAGGTATAGCAGCCATAAAAGTGCCGTCGGTGCTAGCGGGCATTTTTATAATCGGTTGATTTTCTAACCATTTTTGGATATCCCAAAACCCCTCGAGGGTTGGTAGGGAATAAGCGTCGCGGGCGTTATCCATTAACTGGCCGTGACCTACGCCCGGATTTGAATACAATAAACTATTAAACCTTACGAAAAAATCCGGGTCCTCGCAATACATCTTCCACCAAACGAAAGAAGAAACATTGTACCTAATATGTACCAACCAATCCCAACCCAACCAGAAATTATTACCCGGGCAAGCGAAATCAGAAACGTTGTAAAATTCATGATAAGTATACAAAACTTCGTTGTTATGGTTCACCCTGTCATAACCAGTTTCGACACCAGCATTATATAACATAGTTTGAATAATTATCGCGCCGGCGGTTGCCATACCTTCTGAAAATTGGGCCCATAACGGGGTACCGTCCAAAAATGCGTGTAACATCTCATGGGTGAGCGCCCCTTTGATATTGTCGGTTATTTCGCCGCCGTCTTCTACATTTAGCGTAATAGTACCAAACGGGCCGCCAGGCGTATACATTCCTCCATAAGGTAAATTAGGATCTCGCTTAATATACACTAAAGCATGATAGAAAGGGTTCCCGTATACTTCCTTACCTAACTGATAAGCGCCTATCCATTGTGGAACTTGCATAGCCCAATATAAGTGTTCCCATAAAGCTTCGAATTGCCAATCTTCCCAAGGGTGGTCGCCGTCCCATCTTCCGAACGTAAGTTCTCCGTTAGGTACGTCGTCGTCCCTAGTTCCTTCGTAAAACTCGGAAATCGGAATACCGTCTTTGGTAAAATTTACGACCAAATCATAATCGTGGTAAACCCCTTTTCTTATCTCCGGTACTACTAGATTTTCGTATGCGTAGTTATATAAATACTTAAACGTCGCCTCATCCATTTCCCTTAAGTCGTCGTTAGAAATATCAGGCGGGACTTCTAACTCTATAGCAAAAGCCGAGGTAAAACTTAAGCATACGAAAAACCCGGTTAAAATTCTAAAAAATGTTTTAATATTTACCATGTCATCAACCTCCGTATTTAGCAGTTAAACCTCGGTACCTTATAGCCTTAAGCCGAGACCTATTACCTACCCTGTCGATAACGATATATCCGTAAATAGAGCCCGGTTTTAAATAATAATTGTCGACGTAATTAAGGTATTTAGTTTTTTTCTTGTATTCCAGTTCCCAAACACTTTTTCTTTCGTCTAATTTGAACCGTAACAATTCATCGTCTCCCGTAAAAGAAGACCAAATTATTTCAATCTCACCTTTATTTTCGGTAACCGAATGGATCCACGGGGCGGCATATACTTCTTCAAACCCCGAAGTACAACTTATCGTGGTTTGAGCTATAAATATTAACAATAGTGTCAATAAACGAACCATATTTTAATCACCGTAAAAAACGTAACATAAAGCAGGTTATTAGTCAAGCACAAAATGCGGTAGTTACACTATATTTTTTATACTTTAAATGACTATTTAACATTAGGTAGCCCTAAACCTACGTTTGGGCCACGTCTGCCACATCGTCCTGTGGGAGGACAAGGTCGGTGGCCACTACCGCTTCGTCGAGCGCGGCTTCACCACCAAGAACCTTACCATTACGGGCCAGGGTCAGAACGAGGAATTCACCCACGAGTTTACTATTCAGAGCGGCTGGAAAGAGGCCGCCCTCGGCCTATCCGTCTTCGTCCAGGACCCCACCGGAAAAGAGGTCAAAAACGCCCGGGCCGGCATACTCGAGTCGGCCTACGCCGTCGAACCCGCCTCGGTAGGGCGCGTCAAAGCGCTGTTCCGCTAAACGCTAACTACCTCCTTTTATAAAAGCCGCCCCTCGAGGGGCGGCTTTCGGTTACGCCCGGGCCTAACGCTCCGGCGCCGGCCAAGGCACCTTCGCGCGGGCGCGAGCCGCGTTATTTTTTTCTTGACTATTAATGACGTTTTAAGTTATAATACAGATGGTGAGGCGAATTATTCGGGGGCCGTTATTTATCCCAGAACCCTCCCTCCCTATACAGAGAGAGCCGTCCTTTTGGCCGGCTCTCTCACTTTATATGGGGCCGAGCGCCTTCTTATAAAAAAGCCGCCCCGAGGGGCGGCTTTGCTGCCGGTGGCGGACGATTCATTTCCCTGGCACCGGCGCGGCGGTATTAGTTAATCAATACCGCCCGCCGTTACGCTATATCGTCCTATTCGATAGGTATGGGGAACGGATAGGCCGGGACGGGCCTGTGCGGGAAGGCGAAGGCCGGGGCCGTGGCGGCGCCGCCCTCGAACGGCTCCAGGAAGTGGTCGGGAACCATCGCCGGCGAGAGGCCCTTCAGCTCGGCGTACTTCGCCGCCAGGTCGCAGCTATATTCGCCGGCCAGGCCGACGTCGAACGCGACCATGAATAGGCGCTCCTCCTTCGGCAAGCCCCACGCGAATAGGTCGCCCTCTACAACCTCCGAGGCGCCCGCCGCTAGTTCGGCCGGCAGCTTGACCTCGACTTTCTTCGCCTCCACGCCCTCTTCCGAAAAGACCCACATCCGCAGGCCCTTCTTGGCATCCAACTGCCGCGCCTCCGCGGCGGCGTTGGTCAGCGTAAGCTTTACCGGATAAGGCTGGTCGGTGGCGACGGCGAAAGGCGGCTCCGCCGGCGTCAACTCAACGCCGCCCACGGGGCCGGTGCGGTAGGGATAGGGACAGGCCGGCGGCCTGGGGATTTCCTTGCGTTCGGCAAACGCCTTCTTCTCGTCGGGCGAGAGGACCGCGTCGAGGAACCAGCCAGCGCGCAGGAACGCGATTAAGCCCAAATAATCCGGGCCGTGCTCGGCGCGCTGCCCCGCGTCGCCCTTCTCCAGCAGCTGGCGGAAGTACGGCTGCGCGAAGAAGCCGTCGACGTCGAGGCCGGTGAGCTCCCGCGCCAGCTCGTACATGTTGACGGCCTTCTGCCGCTGCTCCTCGGTGTGGACCAATATGAGATACGCCGACAACTCGCCGGCGAAGCCGTTCACCGGGTCGAAGCGGCTCCACCGCACGGCCATCTTGCGCTCGTTGAGAAGCGCCAGGCGGTTGAGCGCGTACACCACCGTTTCCGGGAACGGGTTGTCGCGCACGGCCTCCAGCGCGTCCAGGCCGTACGTTGTCATGTCGGCCTGTTGGTGCTGGACTTCGACGTTGAACGTGTTCACGTTGGCGTCCCAGGTGGCCGACATGCCCAGGTGGTCGTAGTGGCCTTCGGCCTTGGCGCGACGGTTGAACTCAGGGATGGTTTTACATTCTTCCGCCAGCGCGAAGAATTTTTCGTACGCTTCTTTTTGATGTGGCAGCGTCTCGTTGTCTTTGACGGTGGTGTTGTAGACCTGGCGCTGGGGGCCGAGGACGATTTCGAGGTCCGTGATGTCCAGCGTCTCGAGGTCGACCGGCTTGGCCTCGGCGGCGTACTGGTCCATCTGTTCGATCTTCTGGTCCATCGCCGCCACCTGCGCCTCGCTCAGCTTGGCCACGGCCTCGCCGTATTTGGTCATCAAGCCCGAGGCGTTGAGCCGCTCCTGGAACTTCATCATGTCCATTCCCGGCTCGGCGGCTGCAATCTCCATTTCCGTTATAACGTCGCGAATGGGTTCCAAAAGCGACTTATCGCTTATCATGGACGACTGCGCGTCCACGCCCATCCTGAAGCCGTCGATCATCTGCTTTACGGCCGGGTCCATTAGTACCGACCCCCCAACCGCTCCTTGTTTACCTTCTCGAAGATCTCGGCCAGGCGAGCGAGCTCCTTGTCGGGATAAAAAAGACGTTTGCGGACGCGCGGCAACTTGAGCACGTCGGCGAAGCGTAGGCCGGGGAACCGCTGGGCGAGCTCGTCGAGGGAGGCGACCAGCGTCGTCTTGGGCTGCTCGTCGAGGTCGGTGCCGGCGGGGCTGGCCTCCACCAGGAGGAGTTTCTCGACCACCGTCTGCGCGAGCGACCTGAGCCGCGCCTCGTTCTCCTTGACCGGCGCCTCCTCCGCGTCCATCTTGCTCGAGACGTCGTAGAGCCGGTCCATATCCTCGGAGGCGGCGAGGGCCTGCGCGCGCTTGCGCCACTGCTCGGCCTGCGGCGCCTCGTCCAGCTCCTCGTAGACCTCGGCCTGGAAGTTGGCGCCGTCAACGGCTATGGCCCGCGCCACGGCGAACGCCAGGCCCCCCTCCATCATCTGCTTGTTCATCTCGAGGACGTCGGGCGTCTCGCGGACCATCGCCAGGACCGCTTCGTCCGCCTTCGCCGTTTCGGGCGCGTGGGAGTCCTTTTGATGGAGCGCGAGCGTCAGGCGGTAGTACTCTATGGCGTCCTGGTGCACCGCTTCCACGTCATAATCCGGCATAGATTCCTCCTGGGAACCGGTCCGAGTCGAAAACCTATAAAATTTGCTTACCGGAACAGCGTCTTGACCTTGCCGAGCGAGGTCGGCGCCGCCGCCGTACGTACTTAATCGAACACTTCGTCCTCCACCACTTCCCCCTCGATAACGTCGTCGTCTTTCGGGGGCTCCTCCTTTTTGCTTTTCACCTTCGCCCTCTTCGTCTTGCTCTTATTCAAAACCAGCTCGCCGTCGGCGAAGCCCACCTCTACCGTATCGCCCGGGCCGAACTCGCCCCGGAGGATGCGGTTGGCGATGGGGTTGGCCAGGACCCGCGTGATAAGGCGGCGCAGCGGCCTGGCGCCGAAGGCCGGGTCGTAACCCGTCTCGGCGAGGTGCTCGCGCGCGGCGTCCGTTACCTCCAGGTCCATGTCCTGGTCGAGCAAGCGCGACCGCAACCTGGCCACCAACAGCTCGACTATTTGCAGCAGCTCCCCTTTGCCCAGCGCGTGGAAGACGATGACGTCGTCGACGCGGTTTATAAACTCCGGGCGGAAGACGCCCTTCACCTCGTCGAGAACCTCCTCCTTTATCTTCTCGTATAGGGCTTCTTCTTTATCCACGTGAGCGCGCTCGGACAGCTTCACGATGCGGTCCGCGCCGACGTTGGACGTCATGATGAGCAGCGCGTTCTTGAAGTCGACCGTCTTGCCGTGGCTGTCGGTAAGGCGGCCGTCGTCCATAACTTGCAGCAGGATGTTGAAGACGTCGGCGTGCGCCTTCTCTATCTCGTCCAACAGGATGACCGAGTAGGGCCGGCGCCGGCCCCGCTCGGTGAGCTGGCCCCCCTCCTCGTAGCCGACGTACCCGGGCGGCGCCCCCACCAGCCGCGAGACGGTGTGGCGCTCCTGGTACTCCGACATGTCGATGCGGATAATGGCCTCCTCGTCGCCGTAGAGGTACTCCGCCAGCGCCTTGGCGAGCTCGGTCTTGCCCACTCCCGTGGGCCCCAGGAAGATGAACGTCCCCACCGGTTGGTTGGGGTCCTTGAGGCCCGCCCGGGCGCTCCGCACCGCCTGCGACACCGCCCGCACCGCCTCCTCCTGGTCGACGATGCGGCGGTGGATCTCCTCCTCCATCCGCAGCAGCCGCGCCTGTTCCTCCTCGGTAAGCTCGGAGACCGGGATGCCGGTCCAGCTCGAGAGGACCTCGGCCACGTCCTCGCGGGTCACCACCGCGTCCCGCTCCTTCTCCGCCTTGACGCGCTCCCACTCCCCCTTGACCTCGTCCAGCCGGGCCTGCAGCTCGAGCGCCTTCACGTGAACCTGGTTCGCGGCCTCGAAGTCGTTGCGCGCGATGGCTTCCTCCTTCTCGCGCTCGAGCTTGTCGACCTCGGCCTCGGCGGCGGCCACGTCGGGCGGGACCATGAGGTTGGCCAGGTGGACCTTGGCGCCGGCCTCGTCGATGAGGTCGATGGCTTTGTCGGGCAGGAAGCGGTCCGCGATGTACCGCGCCGAAAGATGGGCCGCGGCGACTACGGCTTCGTCCGAGATAGTTACGTGGTGGTGAGCGGCGTAGCGCTCGCGCAGCCCCTCCAGGATGGCGACGGTCTCCTCCACCGTCGGCTCGTCTACGAGGACCGGTTGGAAGCGGCGCTCGAGGGCGGCGTCCTTCTCGACGTACTTGCGATACTCGTCGAGCGTCGTCGCGCCCACCGCCTGGAGCTCGCCCCGCGCCAGCGCCGGCTTGAGGATGTTGGCGGCGTCGATGGAGCCCTCCGCCGCGCCGGCGCCGACCAGGGTGTGCATCTCGTCTATGAAGAGTATGACTTCGCCGCCCTTGACTACCTCGTCGACGACGCCCTTGAGGCGTTCCTCGAACTCGCCGCGGAACTTGGTCCCGGCGCCGAGGCCGGCCAGGTCGAGCTGGATGACCTTCTTGTCCGCCAACATCTCCGGGACGCGGCGGCCGGCGATGGCCTGCGCCAGCCCCTCCACGATGGCGGTCTTGCCCACGCCCGGGTCGCCGATGAGTACCGGGTTGTTCTTGGTCCGGCGCGACAATATTTGGATGCAGCGCTCGATCTCCTTCTCGCGGCCTATGACCGGGTCGAGCTTGCCGTCGCGGGCGAGCTTCGTCAGGTCGCGGCCGAAGGTGTCCAGCGCCGGCGTCTCGGACTCCGCGGCGGCGCCGTAGGGGCCGGCGGCCTTCGCCCCCATCAGCTCGTAGCACTTGTCGGCGACCACTTTGGGGTCCGCCCCCAGCGACGCCAGGACCTTGACGCCGGCGCCGGCGGTCTCCTGCAGGATGCCCAACAATAGGTGTTCGGTCCCGACGAGCTGGGCCTTGAGGCGCTGCGCCTCGTCGACGGCGTGCTGGATGGCGCGCTTGGCGTCGGGCGCGAACTCGATTACGACGCCGGGCTCCGCTCCCGGCCTCGACGGCGCCAGCTGCTTTACCGCGGCGCTTATGCGGTCGAAGTCCAGGCCGACGGCGCCGAGCGCCCGGGCCGCGACCGAGCCGCGGTCGCGGGCGATGCCGATTAGCAGATGGTCCGTACCTATCTGCGCAGCGCCCATGCCCTTGGCCGACTCCTGCGCCGAGCGGACCGCTTCCTGCGCGCGATTCGAGAAGTATTCTTCCATGACGACCTACTTACTCATCCTTTTTTACGTTTAAGATTCTGCGGATTCTATTAGAAATCTCTTCAGCCGTTTTTTTCCACGACTTTGTTTCCTTACAGGTCTTTACTTCCGGTTCTTCGGACCATAAGAAATAAAATACCAATTCGTACAAATGCCTTTCCTCGTAATAACAACGGACCGCTTGGATAAGAAAGAGGGACATAAAAACGAGCGCGAAAAAACCCACAATGTAAAATCCTTCTATATTGACGGCGATACAACCGCCTTTTATATAAATCACAAGAAAACTTAAAGAAAAACCCAACCAAACAGCGAGTGAGTTATTAATACCGGCCAATTGGCCGCCGTTCAACCTCCTCCGCCAATCGGATAATTCTTTCGGGAAATCCTTAAAAGTAAAAAAGCTTAAAAAAGCATCCGGCGACATTTTCTCGAGTGCGTTTGTATCAACATTACGACCTATACTATTCAAAATATATTCCTTTAGCTCTATCCTTATCGTGTCATCGTGGAAATTCCAGCAATTAAGGGTCCTTCCGGAACGGTCGTGGCGGGGACCGAGCAAAAAGCAACCAAAACGGCGTAAGACTATATGCAATGTTCCAATTAGAAAACCAAGAACGGGCGCTAAAGCTATTAAACCTGCGGCTCCGCCCAAACCGATTTTTGTATACAAATTCTCAAATTCGGTTAATCCATTACTTACTGCGGAAAAAGTAATTATAACCGTTAAAAAAAATATACCGCCGGCGAAATAAGTAGAGATAAACAATTTCGGGTCCATCTCGTTACCTCCGCTTTTATTTAAAAACCGCTCACTGGTGATAGCCGTTGATTAAAAAACGCGTTTGGTTTAATTTAATCGCCGACTATGCTTAAAATGAGTTAGTAACCCCTAATCTGCGCGGCGCCCAGCGCCTTGGCCGACTCCTGCGGCGAGCGGACGGCCTCCTGCTGATTATCGTACAAATATTCTTACATAGCCATTTATGAATTAAATAATAAAACAAAAAAAGAGGTAATGCCTATTAATACGAGAACGAACGTAAGTATTAACAGAATAATGTTTTGCGCTTTTGTTAATTTATGAATTTCCCTTCTCATAAGGTCGTCGGAAATAATTGTTGCCGTATTCTCACAATCGTATAAATTAAATACTTCCTTTGCTTTTTCCAACAAATCAGCAACCTCCCCCGCGCCGATACTAGTCAGTTCTACGAAACCCTTTTGAAAATGTACCCTTTCCTTCAAATCAAATATCGTTTTCAGTTTAGGCTTTTTACTAAAAAGCAAAACATCTAAAGTAATCCGACTCAACATATACAAAGATAGGAAGTATTCTATAATACCCAACGTACTCCCGTCTAAATGAGCGAATTCCAAATCGCGAGAACCACCCTCAGGAACCTTAATACTGGAAATGTAATTACTATTATATACTTTAAGAAATAAACCGGGATTTATGAAAAGTAAATAGTCATCGAAAACGCGAACGTTAGCCTCTAAGCTAGGCGCTAACCCAGGCGCGTATTTACAAGACCTGTTAAATAATTTCGTTATTAGTTCTTTGTGTTCTTTATAGTTAGTTTCATTATTATCCACTTGGTCTTCGAACTCCCTAACTACGATGAAAATCGTTTGCTGCCAAAAACCGGATCTGAGCGGGGTTATCAATTCTTTCGTTTTTTTTATTTCTTTGCCTCGTAAAATTCTTAAAAACAGGTATTTAAATATCTCATTTAAATTCCCCAAAAAAAACGGCCCGCTTCCTTCGAATTCGAAAGTATGAAGGACGTAATTAGGTAAACAATCCACTTCTTCGGAGTAAATTTCCGCGGTTTCTATAGCCTCCATTACCTTTTGGTATTTTTTCGAATTGTAAACTACCCCGTGAGAAATAGAAGCAAGGTGCTGATTTGCGATAGCGATTTCTAATGGGCAATGTAAACGGTGTATCGGATAAGTAAATAAATTAGTCCTATTAATAAACTCCGCCGTTTCGAGGTTTTTTACTACTAACCTATATTCCAAAAATAAAACGCCATCGTAGTTTATCCTAAAGAAAGGTTCAAAGTAAATTTTTGTAGATTCGCCCCCTAAATCGAATTCCGCATAAAAAGGTAATAAAATACCTTTTATATAATCAGGGGTCCCTGCGAAATCCCGGCTAAAAGCCGGAGTAGATAGTTCGGAAAGCCTAAAAGCTAATAAATTATATACGTAGTCCCTGTGTTTTTCGGAAACGAATTCTAAGCTTTTAGAGAAACTAAAACCCTTAGGGAAATACTTCTTTTCCCAATTTACCTTCGTACAAACTAAACTCTCTTCGCCTTTAAAATATAAAAAATCATCCTCGGGTCTTATTATTGCTAAAATGGAACTTATATTAAAAAAGCCTTCTATATCAGTTTTCCACTCCTGTACCTCCAAACCTAGATCGTACGAATAAACGTACCAAATCTCGGCGTCGATTATTTCGCCCTCTTCCTTTTCTTTTTCAAAGCCCATTACGTTCCCCTTAAATTGCCTTAAATAGATAGCCTTTTTGCATTATAATAAACCTATCGTAAAAAATAAACCCGCCTTTTAGCCGGGCGGACGGAAAGAGGACCACGATGGCCGAAGCCGGCGAATTTAAACCCTTCGTGAAAACGCTCGAAGGCCGGGGCGAAACCCACCTCCCCCTCCTCACCGAAGGCGTCGCGAGGCGCATGCGCGCGGGGATGGTGACGCTGGGGCCGGGCGAAGACTGCGGCCGCCACGGCACCGAGGACCACGAGGAGCTGCTGGTGATACTCGAGGGCCGGGGCGAGGCCGAGCTGGAGGGCCACGGCGCGCTCGCGGTCGAGGCGGGGCAAGTCGCGTACATCCCGCCCGGCCCCTTCCACAACGTGCGCAACCGCGGCGACGGCGACCTCCGCTACGTCTACGTCGTCGCGCCGGCGGGGCTTGCGTAGGCCGGCGAACCGTAGTAAAATCAAATAGGGTGCGGGCAGGTTCATTGTGACGCTCCGGCCGCCAAAGGAGATTACGTGCAATACGTTTTTATAGCCGGAAGCATCGTATTTGTATCGTTCGTAATTTTCGGCATAATGACCCTAGGGGGCATCGGCTTGGACTACGTCGTCCCGGACGCGCCCTTTAAGTTGGCGGAGGAAAACGTCGACATCTATTTATCGGCCGGCCAATTGAGCGTATCCGCCGAGTACGTCTTCCAAAACGACGCCGAGAAAGATAAAAAGTTAGAGCTGAGCTACCCGTTCGGCAGGGGATGGGGCGTAGGCCCGGCCGCGAACGCGGCCGTAACCGACGGCGCGGGCGCGGAAATCCCGTTCGCGTGGAAGAAAAAGAATATAACTTTCGGCGTTACGGTCCCCGCCAAGAGCCGGGCGAGCGTCGTCGTCAAGTACGAACAGCCGGTAAGCGGCACGACCTTTACGTACCCCTTGGGTAAGGACCGCTTTTGGGGGTTTGCGGGCGCGTATACCGCCTTCACCGTAACGGCGCCCGCGGCCTTCGGCGCCGTAAGCTCCTCCTACCCCCTGAAAAAAGTATCCGCGAAAGGCGACGACGCCGGCTACGTGTTCGTCCGCGACGACTTCTATCCGCAGATGAACTTCACGATTACGTGGGAAAAGGCGCGACCCGCGACGCCTTGAACCACTTGCGCCGTCGGGGGTATTAATATAAAATGTAATCGGGGACGATGAACGCGTTAACTAAGTTATATTTTTAGAAAAGGTGGAATAACGATGAAGCGGCGTTACGCGTTAACATTTCTCGCGACGATTCTAGCCGCGACGACCGCGCTCGCCGGCGCGAAGCTCTTGTGGTCGTATACCGACTGCAACGGCGTCTACGCCTCCGCGGACCTGGGCGACGTGAACAACGACGGCGTCCCGGACGTCGTGTGCGGCAAGTACTACTCCGACGCCGGCGACGAGCTCTTCGCGCTCTCGGGCAAGAACGGCGGCAAACTCTGGGCCGCCAACGACTGCCTGGGCCTGTGGGGAACCCACGGCCTGGACACAGTGGAAGACCTCAACGGCGACGGCGTCCGCGAGGTCATTATGGGCACGCCCGGCGGCGTGAGCGAGGGGCGGTCGTTCTATTTAAAATCGGGTAAAGACGGAAAGACTATTTTTTCGTACTCGACGTACAGCGGCCCGAACGCGGGTTGGGTTTATTCCGTAGCGGGAACCGGCGACGTGAATAAGAACGGCAAGAAGGACCTGCTGGCCGCCGCGGGCGGCAACGCGACCGTCCGCAGCGGGACCGTCTTCTGCTTCGACGGCGGCAGCACCTCGGACGCGGTGAACATCATCTGGACCTTCAGGCCGCCGCGGGACGGCGCGCAGTGCGTGACCGCCATCGGCGACGTTACGGGCGACGGGATTCCGGAGGCGGTGGCGGGGTCGGGCGGCAACGGCTTGGATAATAAAGTTTACGGCCTGAACGGCACCAACGGTTCTCAAATCTGGGTCTACGACACCGGCAACAGCCTCTCCGACGTCGTCAACCTAGGCGACGTAAACAACGACGGCTACGACGACGTGGCCGCCGGCGGGTGGGCCCGCACGGTGGTAGGCCTGAGCGGCAAGGACGGCGCCCTCCTCTGGACCAACACCGTCGGCGCTATCGTGATGGACCTCGAGCGCCTGCCGGACGTTAACAACGACGGCTACGACGACGTCGTCGTGGGCTCGTGGAGCTCCAACCTCCTCTGCGTCAGCGGCAAGGACGGCGCTACGCTGTGGGCCAAGCCGGTGGCCGCGGACGTGTGGTCGGTGGACGTTGTCCAGGACGTCGACGGCGACAAGCTGTGGGAAGCGGTGGGCGGATCGCTGGGGAGCGGCAGCGGCGTCGCCAAGTGCTACTCCAACAAGGGCCTCGAGCTATGGACCCAAAATTTCTCGGAGCGCATCTACGACGTCGAGCGCGTGGGCGACGTGACGGGCGACGGCGTGAGCGAGATCTGCGTGAGCCTGCAGGATAAGGGCAACGAGGCGGCGCACGTGTGGCTCTTCGACCTCGTAGGCCATACCGGCATCGAGCCGGGGCCGCCGCGCGAGCCGGCCCCGCGCAAGCCGTACGCCTTCGCGCTCGAGCAGGCGCGGCCCAACCCGTGCCGCGGCGACGCCAGGATAGCCTTCACGCTGGCCGAGGCCGGCGCCGCGACGATAGAACTTTACGACATCTTGGGCCGCAAGGTCCGCACGTTGCTTCAGCGGCAGCTGACCGAAGGCGCGCACGACGTCGACGTCGGCCTCGCGGGCCTCGCGCCCGGCGTATACATCTACCGTCTGCAGGCGGGCGTCGACGCCGCCGCCAGGCGGCTGGTGGTAGTGCGGTAACGGCGCCGCAAGGCCAACATTAACGGCGGAGAGGAGAGGAAAATGAAAACGCTATTGAGGTGGGGCGTTGTAGCGTCGGTGGCGGCCGCGACCGCCCCCGCGCCCGCCGTTGGGAAGGCCGAATTCACCGGCGAGAACGTCACGATAACGCTCGCGCCTCCCACCGCGACGGTCGAGGGTACGTATACCTTCTACAACGCCGGCGACGAGGCGGAAAAACTCAAGCTGTATTACCCCTTCCCCCGCGGGCCCGGGCTGGGCAAGCCGGAGAATATATCCGTCCGCGACGCCGAAGGGGGAGACATCCCCTTCTCCTGGAAACGTCACGACGTCGCGTTCGAGGTAACGGTACCGCCGCAAAGCGAGGCCGTGGTGTCGGTCGCGTACGAGCAGCGCTGCGACGGCTGCGAGTATAAGTACATTTTGACCAGCACGCGCGACTGGCAGCGGCCTATCGGGAAGGCGGTATTCGCCGTCGAGGTCCCGCCCCAACTCGCCCCCGTTGAAGGTTCCTACGAACTGGAAGAGGTCGCCTCCCGCGAGGGCGTGGTCCGCTATGAGCTGCGGCGCGACGACTTCTACCCCGACGTGGACTTCGTCCTGCACTGGGAGCGTCCCGACTTCTACTTCGGCTCGGCGGCGTTCGAGAACGACACCGGCGAGCGCCAAGATGCGCCCTAACGCGCCCTCGGGAGCGGCGCGTTAACCACGAAGAAAAGCGGCCCGCCCGGGCCGCTCTTCGTTAACGGTATTCCGTGTATAAGGCGTCAATCGAGCCGCGGCGTATAATCCGGTTTCTGGAATGAGTATACGAAGCGGTCCGGCGGCGCATAAGTGCCGTCGAGCAAGGCGACGGTATCCTCGATAAACACGCGCTCCTCGTCGGTGGGGATGACGAAGACGCGCGTCGCCGACGCCTCGGCGGCGACGTCGACCTCTTCGCCCCGGGGCGCGTCGGCGTTCTTCTCCTCGTCGACGATAATGCCCAGCCCCTCCAGGCCGCGCAGCGTCCACGCCCGCATCTCGGGCGAATTCTCTCCCACGCCGGCCGTAAAGACCAGCGCGTCCACCCGCCCCAGCGCCGCGGCGTACGCGCCGACGTATTTCTTCAGGCGGTAGCACTCCACTTCCAACGCGAGCTTGCACCTATATGCCGAACCCGGCTCCTCGGCGTCGTCGTCGGCGCTCGTCGCGTCGGGTTTGATATGGGCCAGCACGTCCCGCCGGTCGGCGTACTTCCCCGTCAGGCCCAGGACGCCGCTGCGCCGGTTGAGAATGGTGTAGACCTCCTGCGGCGCGAGGGGGAGGTCCTTCGTCACCTGGAAGGAAATCGCCGGGTCGATATCGCCCGAGCGCGTACCCATAACGAGGCCCTCCAGCGGCGTCAACCCCATCGAGGTATCGACGGAGACGCCCCCCCGCACGGCGCACGCGCTCGCGCCGTTGCCGATATGGAGGGTGATGAGGTTGACGTCGGCCGGCTCCCGGCCCAACAGCGCCGCGGCGCGCCGCGAGACGTAGAGGTGCGACGTGCCGTGGAAGCCGTAGCGCCGCAGGCCCAGGTCGCAGTACCACTCATAGGGCAGGGGATACACGTACGCGTAGTCAGGCATCGTATAGTGGAAAGCGGTATCGAAGACGGCGACTTGCGGCACGTCGGGAAGGAGGGCCCGGGCCGCCTCGACGCCGGCGATGTTGGGAGGGTTGTGGAGCGGCGCCAGGCTAATGCGCTCGCGGAGCGCGTCCACGACGGCGTCGTCTACCATCACCGAGCCCGTCAGCGCCTCGCCGCCGTGGACGACGCGGTGCGCCACGGCCGAGATCTCGGCCAGGTCGGCGATGACGGCGCCGTCGCCCTTCGTCAGCGTCGCCAGGACGAGGTCGATGGCCTCTTTGTGGGTGGGACACTCGTACATCCGCCGCGTCGTCAAACCGGCGCGCGCCTTGACGCCGACGGCGCCGCCCGACGTTCCGGCGGGTCGTTCGTCCTCCGGCGCCGGGACCCGATGCGTGATGAAAGAGCCGCCGATGGTTATTCTCTCGACGATGCCCCGGGCGAGGGTCCGCTCCTCGGCGGCGTCAAAGAACGAATATTTGAGCGACGAGCTGCCGCAGTTGAGCGTCAAAATTTTCATTGGGTATAAACAGGTATCCGGCCGCCGAAGGGGAGTGCGCCGGCCCGGCCTCCAGGCCGCCGCGCGGGACGAAAAAACCGGCGGCCGCACCAACTACCCCCTCTCCAAACGCCGATATTGTAACTATTTACCGCGCGTAATACAAGTAAAACCCTTGCCGGCGTATCCAGAAACGCAAATTGCGGGCGCGCGCACGAACGCCCAAGTAAAAAAGCCGCCCGCTCGCGCAGGCGGCTAGTCGTAAATACGTTCGGTCTATTTGTACAGGGCTTTGACTTTACCGAGCGATTGGGGACTGACGCTGGAGCTGGCCCACATGAATTCCAGGATGTTCGCCCAGATTTTTTCGCCCTGCGACGAGTTCAAGGAAGGCATGTACCCGCTGATGATGCTGTGTTTATCCGGGGCGACCATGATGCCACCCTGGCCGGTGGACGAGCTGCTGGTCCAACCGGTTACGGGAGTAGCCGTAGTCCAGGGCATGGCGTTGCCGCCCGTGCCGTAGCCCGGGTTGCCGTAGGTCCAGCTCGTGATGCCGGTACAAATCGGGTGCGTCGTGACCCACGCGTAATGGGGCCGAGGCGGCATACGCAATTGGGTCCCGTTGCCGGCGCCCATAGCCGTTTCAAGCACGTTGTTGAGGCTACCGTACATATACCAGTCGGTGTAGAAGAGCGGCCCGACTTTCTTGTTATACCAGGTCGCGAGGGCCTGATACTGGGTCGTGCTCGTACCTCTGTAGTTGTGTCCCTCGACGATAACTACGTCCCAGGTCCCCGTGGTGAGCTGGGAAATGAACACCGGCCAGGTATTCCCCACGTAAGACGTAATGGTCGCGGCGGACCACTTGGCCTTGAGCGCGTTGATGACGGCGTTCCCGTAACCGCCGTACACGTCGTACTTGACGAGGATCTTCGACGGCGGCGCCGCCAACGCGCTCGTCGCTATGAGCAAGGCTACTATTATTAAAAGTACCTTCTTCACATCAGCCTCCTTGTTAGTAGAACGCCGTTTGAAAGGCAACTTCCTTCGACTAACAGCATACACAAACGACAGTAAAATATCAAGTCCTTTTTGCACATTTTTTACTTAAAAATATACGGCAACTCCTCAGCCTTAAAATCCGTAAAACGGCCGGTATAATTAGCAAAACCGCTAAAAATCAACGTCGCGACTCGCGTCGTTGGCTCGGCCTGTTACGATTAATAATCCCTGCGCCGCCTCAATCGCCGGGATAAAAGGCCGTCAGCGTCCGGAGCTCCCGCGCGGCGCTGTCGTTCTCGCCCGAACGGTAATAGAGCTTTATCAGACCCTCCCGCGCCCCTCGAAACGTGGGGTCCAACGCCAACGCGCGTCGGTAGTGGGCGGCCGCCGCGTCGACGTCGCCTCGTCCTTCGGCGTAGGCGCCGAGGCGGTTCTGCACCTTCTCGGCCCGGGCGCCGAGACGCTCCGCCAAGTCCAGGCAAAAACCGGCCCGCGCATAGTCGCCCCCGCGCGCCCGGTCGCGGCTCTCGTCGCCGTCTTGCACGCCCCGGTACGTCGCGGTCCAGGCGTCAGCGGACGGCGGCGGGAGCCGTCTCAGGCTCGCCGATCATCCGGCGCAGCCCTACCTGATCGGCGCTTACGCGCAGGCACTCTTCGAGTCCGACTTGATCGGTCATATAGAGCGAATAAAGAGC
>JAUWLW010000015.1 GCA_030613505.1 Candidatus Zixiibacteriota bacterium | reverse complement strand
GCTTAAAGTTTGGAACCGCGGATACGTACACGATCTCGAAGGTACCGGCATATACCCAGCGCCGAATGGGCCGGCGAATATTTACGCCGGCTATTTCATGGTCGGCGGCTATGCCGGAAACAAAATGTGCGTTATCGGGGGTTCCGCCGTCGGAAGCGGAAAGGGTCCCGAATGGCACGGCCTCACGCCGGTAATAATGTCCCGCGACCCCGAGTGGGCGCAAGTCCCCTCGTATATCAAGCGCGAGGGCACGCTTGACTCGTATTACCAGATGGACGATAGCGACGCCGGGGAAGGCGGCCCCATCCCCGTGACGTGCGACGTACACGGCGTAAGCTGGTACCTCGACGACTACGACGACTTCATAGCCTTCCGGTACCACGTCAAAAACGACTCTTCTCAAACTCTCGAAAAAACTTACTTCGCCCTCGCGTACGACTTCGACATAGGCGGCTCGTTCTCTTATATCGACGACTACGTCGGCTTCGACGACGAGCGAAAGATGCCGTATATGTACGACGGCGACCCCGCCAACCCTTACCTGGGGCTGGTATGCGTCGAGGGCCCGGTCCGCGGCGCCCACGCGTGGGACATAATGAACGACCCGGAGAACGACCGATACCTGTACGCCTATATGGAGGATCCCAGCTTCGATTGCGAACGGACCAAACCGTACGACTGGCGCGTGATGCTTAGCACCGGCCCGTACGAGATTCCCGCCGGCCTAACGGAAATAGTAACGTTCGCGGTGGTAGCCGGCGCCGACCTCGACGCGCTTCAGGAGAACGCCGATACGGCGCTGGCGGCGTTCAAGCTCGGGCCGCCGCCCGAACGCGCCGTGCCCGCCGCTTTCAACCTCGCCCAAAACCGACCTAACCCGGTAAAAACGGCGACCAAAATCAGGTTCTCCTGCCGGGTTTCGGCCAAAGTAAAGGTCGCCGTATACGACCTCGCCGGCCGCCGCGTCGCGACGCTGGCAGATAAAATCTACCAACCCGGCGTCTACGAAGTCGAGTGGCGGCCGCAAAACGTCGCGCCGGGCGTTTACTTGTATACGCTGGAAGCGGTGAACGAGCGGTTCGTGAGGGCAATGGTCGTCGCGCGTTAAAAACAGATACAAAAGGCTATAAACCCGCCCCGGCAAGGGCGGGTTTTTCTTTGCCAACTTCCGCTCGGGATGTTATATTGGGATACGATGTATATTACGTACTACCTATTTAACTCACGCCGTTTATAGTTGAAGTAATTTATATAAATCTATAGCCGAACGGCCTCGTTTATATATAGATAACACTTGGTACGCTAAGCCCGCTGAGGGATAAATATGAATATCTGGCAAGCGCGAAAAGAGATAGTGGAGATAGGCCGCCGCTGTTACGAACGCGGCTTCGTCGCCGCGACGGACGGCAACATGAGCTGCCGCGTAGCAGGCGACCTTATAGCCGCGACGCCGGCGGGCCTCTGCAAAGGTATGCTCGCCGTCAACGATATAGTCGTCCTGGACGCCGCGGGCCGACGTGTCGAAGGGAACCGCGAGGCCTCGAGCGAAATTCTCCTCCACCTCGAGATATATAAAGAGCGTCCCGACGTCGGCGGCGTCGTCCACGCCCACCCGCCGACGGCGACAGGCTTCGCCGTCGCCCGCATGCCGCTGGCCGAGTGCGTACTGCCCGAGGTCATAACGACCCTCGGAAACGTGCCGCTGGCGCCGTACGCGACGCCGTCCACGACCGAGGTCCCCGAGAGCATACGGCCCAAGCTCCGCGACCACAACGCATTCCTCCTCGCCAACCACGGCACCGTGACGCTGGGCGCGACGTTGTTGGAGGCCTACTTTACGCTCGAGAAGGTAGAGCAATTCGCCCGCGTCGTGTTGGTCGCGCGGCAGCTCGGCCGCGTATCAGTACTCACCGCCGACGACGTAAAAAAACTCACGACCATAGCCCCCGGCAAAGCCCCCCTAAACATCCCCTGCGAAGCGTGCGACATTCCGCAAGAAGAAACCCTCGCGTGTGAAGACGACGCGCTGGTAAGCGACGCAGTCCGTCGCGTCCTCGAGCGCCTACGGGACCAAAAGGATTGAGCGCCGTGCGTCGCCCGAAGTAAAACGTTAAACGAACGCCTCGGCCAAACCGTCAAAACCTTCGAAAGAAATTCATTCAACTTAAACCGAGGTAGTTATTATGCGACAAAAGCTATGTTACGCCGCGGTTGCGTTGGCGGCGCTATCGGTATTACTGGCCGGCGGCGCCGGTGCCGACGGCATAATCATACCTTACCCCTACCCCATCCCGCCCTGGCCTAAGCCACCGCCCCCTCAAGAACGCTACAGCCTCGACATTAAATACCACCACGTCGAAACGGTAATCGAGGACCAGGTCGCGACGACCCACGTCGACGAGGTGTTCAAAAACCCGTACAACTTCGACGTCGAGGGCGTATATATATTCCCGTTACCGAAGGGCGCGGCCGTCGACCGCTTCTCGCTCAAAGTAGACGGGAAACCGGTGGAAGGGACGATGCTCGAAGCCGACGAGGCCGCGGCCGAATACCTCAAATTGGTCAGCCAAAACAAGGACCCGGCGCTATTGGAGTACATAGGCCGCGGCGCCGTCAAAGCGCGTATTTATCCCATACCGGCGAAAAGCGAAAAACGCGTCGAGATCACGTATTCCGAGCTTCTGCGCTACGACGGCGGCCTCGTCAAATTCGTATATCCCCTAGACACCGAACGTTTCAGCCGCGAGCCGATAGAAGACGTCGACGTTAAGGTAAACATAAAAGCCGCCGGCGCCGTCGAGAGCGTATTCTCGCCCTCTCACAAAATCCAGCTCGAGCGTAAAAGCCCAACTACGGCCGAGGTAAAATACCACGTTAAAAACGCGAAGCCCGCGGAAGACCTGATCCTTTACTACCGCGTCGGCGACGCCGAAATGGGAGCGAGCGTCCTTGCCCACAAAGAGGGCGGCGAAGACGGCTTCGCCATCCTCATCATTACGCCGCCGGCGGCTACGCGAGCCGCGCCCGAGCCCAAAGAGCTGATCTTCGTCTTGGATATATCGGGCTCGATGGCGGGCGAAAAAATCGAACAGGTCAAAGGGGCCGTTAAATACTGCCTGAACCAACTGGCGCCCGCCGACCGCTTCAACATAGTCGCGTTCAACGAGCAGCCGACGCTATTTAGCGACAGAGCTGTCGCCGCAACGGCGGCCAACGTATCGGCGGGCCTGGATTTCGTCGGGAAGTTAGCGGCCGGCGGCGGCACGAATATCGACGGTGCACTGGCCAAGGGCCTGGCGTCGGCTTCCGCCGAGCCGGTCGGACCCACGATGGTGGTCTTCCTCACGGACGGCAAACCGACGGTCGGCGAGCGTAACGTGGCCGACATCGTCGCTAACGCCGTCGCCGCCAACGAGACCGCAAACGCGCGTCTGTTCTCCTTCGGCGTCGGTTATAACGTCAAGGCCGAGCTCCTCGACGGCTTGGGACGTAAAAACGGCGGCACAACTCACTACGTCGAGCCGAACGAGGACATCGAACTGGCCGTAACGTCATTCTACGACAAGATCTCGAAGCCGGTCCTTACCAACGTCGAGCTCGCCTGGGAAAAAGTTAAATTCTACGATTCGTACCCGTCATCGGTCCCGGACATCTTCGCCGGGACGCAGCTTACGATCCTCGGACGGTACAAGGGCGAACTGGCCGACGGCACCTTGGGCGTTTCGGGCGAACGCGCCGGCAAAGCGGAATCGTATCGGTACGAACTCGGCACCGTCGCCGGCGAAAGCCGCGACAACAAGTACATCCCGGCGCTATGGGCCACACGCAAGATAGGTTTTCTCCTGGAACAGATCAAGTTGGAGGGCGAAGATAAGGAATTGATCGACGCCATCGTAAAACTCTCCAAACGCTACGGGATTCCGACGCCGTACACGTCGTACCTGGTGGAGGAAACGGGGCCGGCCGTTAAGCATCCCGCCCCCGCGGTTTGGGGCGCCCTCGCCGGCGGAGAGGATTTAGCGGCCGCCGGCGCGTGGATGAAGGGCAGAGACGGCCTACGCGCGCCCGCTAGCGCGGCGGAACTCTCGGTCCGGGAATCGAAGGCTATCGGCGACCTCAAGCGCGCCGCGGTGGCACCGTCGCCGTACGGCGGCGGCGCCGCGCGCTACGTGGAAGGCAAAAGCTTCCGGCTGGCCGCTGGTACCTGGCGCGAACTCGCCCTCGACGACGAACCGAGCCAAAGCGTCGTTGAGGTGGAATTCGCCAGCAAGGAGTACTTCGACCTATTGCAGGAACACCCCGGCCTCGCCCCGTACTTTGCTTTGGGCGAAAAGGTCGAGGTGTCGTTCGGAGGGGTAACGTACCGCGTTAAGCTGTGAAATACTATTAGCGTACGCCGCCGCCGCACCAACGGCGCGTTCGTCCCGCGGCGCTCGCGGGCTAGGCTTCAGCCGGCCGGGCGCCGCTTTTTATTTCCTTGACGACTTGCAGGCCGCTTTCCTTGTCGGTCGCGGTAACGATGAAGTCGTGGAGGTCGAGGAACTCGAAGACGGCCTTCGTCTTAGGCGAAAATTCGATAAAGACAATTTCGCCGCCCCGTTTCCGCGCGCCGCCGACGGCGTACAACAGCGCCCCTACGCCGGCGGTGCTAATGAAATCGACGCCCTCGAGGCTCACGATAACCCAAACGATTCCTTCGTTCTCTGTCTCCTCGAAGAACTTCGATACCTGGGCGGCTTCCTCTATGCCGACCTGGCCCTCTACGGCCACGACGACGACGCCGTCTTTACTCTCCTCGACCTTTGTGATCTTAAAATCCTTCATACTAACCTTCCCGTAAACCCGCATTCACGGCGGGTTTATAACGTTCCTCAGCTCCTGCTTTACCCGGTCGGATTGTAGCGCAAACGTCCGTCTTCCCCTTTATAAACCGTTAGCGCCGTCACGGGCACGAGGCCCGCGGTCGTAAACACCTCCGACGTTTCAAGATTTACCGTCAAGCCGACGTCGACCGGCAAACAACGGACGTTGGTAGCTCGTGAAACGGCTTCGCTCAACGCCACGGGGTCGGCCACGTTCGACATTTTACTAAGTAGAGCAATCGAGGGGCGGATTTCGGAGAGCAATCGCCCGACCGCTTCCACGCCGCGGTAGCCGGCCGGCCGCTCCGATTCCGAAGAACCGCTTTCATCTACATAAACGTCGCCGACTTCGGTTAGTAAGACGTGCCCCCGCGCCGCCCGGTATTGAGCCGTCAAAGCTTCCAAATCACGCCCGGTTACGGGCGCGACGTACGCGAAATTCGTGCGTCCGGTAGCGAACGTCACGCCGAGGGCGTCGTCGGCCCGACCCCCCGCGGCGTCGGCCGGCTTGACGTCTATGGCAACTTCGCCCACCCGGTACGCGTGGCCGGGATAAAGAACAGTAAGCTTCACAACCTCTTCGCTCAGTGCCGAAAACCAGGAATAGTTCTTTTTATATACTTGGCCGTTAACCAATGCCTCGACTTTTTTAGCCGGCCCCAGCCCGGCTTTATTGTAATGGCTCAAGGCATCCAAAAGCGGTTCCAAATCGGCGCCGTATTCCCACGCGACGTTGGTAACGACCACGGCCTCTATATCCGCCAGCCGGCGTCCGGCCTCCGCAAAACGTACGACGAAATTCTTGCCCGGGTCTATAACGATGCCGCGGCCGCCGATCCAGACGAAATAACCACCTCCCTGCACATATGAGCGATCCGAACTTCGGGCGCCTAAAAAGCCGCCGTCGTCCCACGTACGGAAACACTCCAGGAAGGAGACCTTACCCTCGTCTATCGTGCTTTCGGGGACGAAGAAGTCAGAAGTACGCACGGGGGCTTGGGCCAAATTGCGGGCCGCGGCTCTTAGCTGTTGGAACGCCTTTTCCCGGTCCGACGTGACGCGCGGCTTCTGCTCGAGTTTTTCTCGGCGGGCGCGGGCGTAAGCCAACAACCGCGGGTCGCCGCGCCCCAAGTCGGAAACTCTTTTATATAGGCCCCGGGGTTCGTCGAATTGCCCCAACCTCTCCAGCACGCTCGCTTTCCAGACGAGGGCCGTAATATTATTTTTATCAGCTTTGATGACGGCGTTGAAGTAAGCCAGCGCGTCTTTTACCTTACCGTCTTTACTTAACCGGATCCCCTCGCTAAGTTTGGTTTTAACGTCGTCGACGATAAACGAAGGCGCGACGGCGGCGGGGGTGCTACTAGCCTTAATACGCTCCCCCGAGGCTACCATTTCGAGTGCCGCGGCCTTATCCGCGGCCGTCGTAATATAATCCCAAATGTCGAGGAACTCGAAGATGGTGCGCACCTTGAGCGATACGTCGGTAAAAATTACTTCCCCTCCCCGTTTGCGGGCCTCACCGACCGCCGAAAGCAACGTACCCATCCCGGCGGAGCATATGAAATCCACGTCCTTCAATCTAATAATTACCCACGGCCGGCCGGCTTTAAAAACCTCGTCGAAACGGCGTTGCAGTTCGTTCGCTTCCCCTATTCCAACGCGGCCCGTAATCGTGGCCATCGTCGCGCCGCCGCCCACGTTACGGTCCAAAGTAACGCCGCTCGCCGTTGTCTTACCGTCAACCATCGATCCTATCCACCTGAGCCACGAGTACGGTTCGTACGGGTGCCGCGCCCCGACCCAAAATTCGCGCTGCCGCGCCGCCCTCCCTCATAATCAGGACCTGGTCGCCGGCGCCGGCGTCCACTAAATCCCAAGCTATTACTACGCCGTCCTTACCCTTCCCTTCGGTTTCCACGAAGACCAGCTTCAAATCGGCAAGCGCCGGATGCTTGACGTTAGAAGGTGCCGGCCCTACGACGCGACCCAGCTCCATTATATCACGTCCTTATACCGCCCGTGCCGTTCCAATATCGCGACGCACGCCGCGTCCACCGGTATGTCGCCCCGCCCGAAGGCCAACGCGGCTTCCTTCCCGCCTATCCAGATTACGCGAGAACCACGGCCCGCGCCTACCACGTCACAGGCCACGAACTCCTCCCCCGCCGTTTGGTCGTCTTCGTCAACGGGCACGGTTACGAGGAACTTCTTTCCCTCGAGCCCTTCAGCGACGCGCGCGGCCACCACCGACCCGATGACTCTACCGGCCCTCATCGCCACCTCGCGCCGTTTTTCGGTAGGTGACCTCGCCGTCCGCTTCCACGGTTTCGACGATGGCCATCACGACCGCATCCACCGGCCGGTCTTTCGTCAACGTCGTTTGGCGAGCCGACGAGCCGGCCGCGGTTAACACCAGCTCGCCTTTTCCAGCCCCCACGGCGTCGACGGCTACGTAGTGCGTCCCCTTACCTCGGCCGTAAACGTCGGCGTCTTCGACCACGAGTAGCTTTAGCCCCCCGAGGCTTTCGTCCTTAACGGTAGATACTACCATGCCGACTACGTTGCCGATACGCACGTTTAAATATTATCATTTTATTTTAACATATCAAGACTTTTTAAACGAAAGGACCTTATTCTTCGGATCTCGGTTCCCGGGTCATCAAATCGAAGACCGCGGCGCCGGGGTCCTTCCCCTCGAACATAACGGCGTACATCTCGGCCGTGATGGGCATGTCCACGCCCTCTTTTTGGGCGAGCTCGTGCGCCGCTCTCGTCGTACGAACCCCCTCGGCGACCATCTTCATGGACGCGAGAATGTCGTCGAGAGACCGCCCCCTGCCCAGCTCTTCGCCCACGTACCGGTTCCGGCTATGCCGGCTGGTGCACGTTACCACCAGGTCGCCCAACCCCGAAAGGCCGGCGAAAGTTAACGGCTTCGCCCCCCGCGCAACGCCGAGGCGCGCTATTTCGACCAGCCCCCGCGTCAGCAACGCGGCCTTGGTGTTATCGCCGTACCCCAGGCCGTCCGCGGTACCGGCCGCGATGGCGATGACGTTTTTAAGGGCCGCGCCGTACTCGACGCCGGCGACGTCGTCGTTGGTATAGACCCTTAAATACGGCGTGATAGTCAATTCTTGGATCTCGCGCGCACACCCCTCTTCCCGACACGCCGCGACTATAGTGGTAGGTACGCGCCGGGACACTTCTTCGGCGTGGCTCGGGCCGGAGAACGATACGTAACCCCTCACACCCTCTGCGAGCTCCTCCTCCAGCACCTCCGTCATGCGGGAAGTAGTACCTTCTTCCAACCCCTTGGCCGCCGAAACCGCAAGCTGTGAGCCGTCGCACACGTCGCGTATCAACTTCGCCGTCGAACGAACGCCGAAAGAAGGTACGACGAAGAAAACTACTTCGGCCCCCGACGCTACGGCGGCGGCGTCGGCCGAGATTTCTACTTCCGCAGGTAATACTACGCCCGGCAAGATGTCGCGCCGCTCGCGCGTCTCGCACAACATCTCGTATTCTTCGCGCAAATAACACCAAAGCCGTACGTAGTTGCCGTTCTCAGCCAGAAGGCGCGCGAGCGTAACTCCCCAAGAACCGGCCCCTAAGACCGCGACTTTTTTAGAACCTTTACCCGCCATCCCTTTTTCGTTCTCCCAGCTTACTCTCCGTACCCGCTAAAAGGCGCGAAATGTTCTTGCGGTGGGAATAAACGATGGCCGCGGCGCACACGCCGCAGAAAATTACGAAAAACGGGTCCACCGGCCGCCCCGCAGCGAGCGGCAGCGTGAACGAGCCGACGAGGGCCGCGACCGCCGCGCTCAACGAGCCCAATGAAACGTAACGCGTCGCGGCCACGACGACGAAGAAAACGGCTAATGCTATCAGAATCAAAACCGGGTTGAGAGCCAAGAACGCGCCGGCCGCGGTGGCGACGCCCTTCCCGCCCCGGAAAGCGAGGAACGGAGTCCATATGTGGCCTGATATCGCCGCGGCCCCGGCTAAAATCGCCGCCGCGGTCAAATGCGGGAAGAGCCACAGCACCACCGCCGCGGGGACGGCCCCCTTCGCCACGTCCAACAGAAGCCCCGGCACGCCCCACCGCGCCCCCGCGGCGCGGTACAAATTCGTCGCGCCCGGGTTGCCGGACCCTACCCGGCGTAGGTCGATACCGGCTATCCTACCTAAAACCCAGGAAAACGGTAACGCCCCGATTAAAAACGAAGCGGCCACAATGCCTACGTATATAAAGACCTTCATCGCTAAAAAATAACATCGCCTCCGACTGCAAACAACTATTTTTTTCTTTCTCTTGCGGCACGCAGGCGGAAGAGGACTCTAATCGGCGTTCCGACGAAATTAAAGTTTTCGCGCAGGCGGTTCTCCAAAAAACGATGTAGAAGCAAGGGCGGCTTTTGGGAAAAGTTCACGAATAAATGGAATGTCGGCGGCGCGACGGCGGCCTGGACCGCGTATAAGAGGCGAAACTCTTTCTTCCCAACTCTGAAACTCCGCCTGGTTAAAGCGTCCTGGAGAAAACGGTTCAATTCCCCCGTTCCGACGCGGACGTTACGGTTTGCGTCGACCTCGCGTATCGTCCGGAATAACGACGCCGTGTCGAACCCTTCGAGAGCAGAACCCGCTAACAGGGGAGCGTACGAAGCGAAGCTTAAATCGGACCGTACGCCTTTCATCCTCTCATCTAAACGGCCCTCCGCGACGTCATCTTCCAGAAGGTCCGTCTTGTTCAAGAACAAGATAAGGCCGCGGCCGTTGCGGTCGGCGTAACCGGCGATCTTGGCGTCTTGCGACGTCGGCCCCTCGGCGCCGTCGAGCACGAGCACTACCACCGACGCCCTTTTAATCGCCGCCAACGATTTCCCCAAGCCCCAAAGCTCGAGCCTTTCTTTAGCGCGGGTCTTACGCCGAATGCCCGCCGTGTCGACGAATAAATATTTGTCGTCGCCGTGGGCTATCTCGACGTCGACGGCGTCGCGAGTCGTCCCCGGGCTTTCGTGGACGACGACCCTTTCGGCCCGGGCGAAGCGGTTCAGCACCGACGACTTCCCTACATTGGGCCTCCCAACGATGGCCACGCATAACCCCTCGCCGGTTGGCGCCTCCCCGGCGTCAGCCAATGGCCCGAGTTCTTCGGCGACCGCGGCGAGGAGCTCGCGGCAATTGAAACCGTTAGCGGCACTTACGGGCAAGGGATCGCGGTCGAAGCCGAGCTCGTAGAAGTCCGCGACGGCATCCGTCAAAGACGGCGAATCTATTTTATTGACGACAGAAACTACGGGCTTCCCCAAACGGCGGACGAAGTGGGCCAAATCGCGGTCCAGAGGCAACAACCCCTCCCGGCCGTCGAACATTAAAACGACGACGTCCGCCGAAGCCGCGGCGGCGTCGAGGCCTCTCTTCACGCTTTGCTTCAACGTATCGTCGGAGGAGACTAGAAAACCCGCGGCGTCCACCAATTCGAAATGAACGTCGCCGAAGCGGCAAACCCCCGCCAGTATGTCACGCGTAGTGTGAGGCTCGGGATCGGTCATGGCGATGCCACGCCCCACAAGCCGGTTGAAGAGCGTGGATTTGCCGACGTTGGGCCGGCCGAGTATTATTACCCGCTTAAGATTTCCTTCCCGGGACACCGCGGACCTTCACAGTTAAAAGGCGGCTTCCCGATAGAAGCCGCCGCGATTCCACAGCCGTCCACGTTTACTCTTTTTTCGGCTCTTCTTCTTCAACCGGCGCTTCGGCGGTTTCCTCGCCACCCGTTGCCGCTTCCTCAGCCGACGTTTCTTCGGCTTCCTCGCCCTCTTTTTCTCCCGACGCCGGCGCTTCCGCCTTAGCCTCCGAAGCCTCTTCCGCGACTTCGGCCGTGGTTTCGGCTTCCTCAACTTCGTCGGCGGTGGCGGTCTCGGCTTCGGCCGCTTCGTCCGCAGGCCGGCTTCCCTCGGCGTCGCCGGAAGGCGCATCCGCTTCTCCGCCGACCTTCTCCGGCGCCGTCTCCGGGGCGTCCGTTACTTCTTCTACATGCTCCTTTAGCGCCGCGGCGGTTTCCTCTTCCTCTTCCTCTCCGGACGCTTCCGCCTCAGCCTCTAAAACCTCTTCCTTTACCTCAACCGCAACTTCGGCTCCCTCAACCTCTTCAGTAACGGCGGGGGCCTCTGCTTCGGCTTCCTCAACTTCTTCGGCGGTGGCGGTCTCGGCTTCGGCCGCTTCGTCGGCAGGTCGGCTTTCCTCAACGTCGCCGGAAGGCCCATCCGCTTCCTGGGCGGCAACTTGCGCCGCCTCCTCCCCTTCCACCTTTTCTTCCTTCTGCTCTTTCAGCGCCGCCGCCGCTTCTGCCTTAGCTTCTTCCGCCGCTAAAGCAGCCAGGCCCGCGCCTTTATCAATTCCTTTGTCGCCCGTCTCGTTTTGGTACTGCCAAAGACTTAAATTTATACGCCGCTCTCTGGACGAAATATTTATAATTTTGATTTTGATGCGGTCGCCGGGGTCCAATACATCCTCGACGCGGTTAATCCTCCGGCCCGCTATCTCGGAGATATGGAGCAAGCCCTCGATATCGTCCTCCAATTTTACGATTGCACCGTACGACGTTACTCGAATGACGTCGCCTTCGACGTATTCGCCGACCGGGTATTTCTCCTCGACTTTGACCCACGGGTCGCGCTCGAGCTGCTTAACGCCCAACGAGATGCGGCGGTTTACGGAATCGATGGTTAAAACCACAGCCTCTACGGTTTGGCCTTTTTGGAAAGCTTCCGAGGGGTGGCGAACGCGCTTGGTCCACGATATATCCGATATGTGGATCAAGCCGTCGATACCTTCCTCAAGCTCCACAAATACGCCGAACTCGGTGATATTCTTTATGACGCCCTTTATCCTGCTACTGGGCGGGTAACGCTCTTCGATGGTGTCCCAGGGGTTAGGCATCGTCTGCCGTAAACCCAAAGATATTCGCCGGTTTTTTTCGTCGATCTTGAGTATGACGATGCCGATCTCGTCGCCGACGGACAACACTTTGGAAGGATGTTTAACCCGTTGCGTCCAGGACATCTCGGAAACGTGAACTAAACCCTCGACGCCGGGCTCGAGTTCTACGAAAGCGCCGTAATCCACGATCGAGACGACCTTGCCGATAACGCGGTCCCCCTCGTTGTACCGTTCGCTCACCGTCTCCCAGGGGTCTTCCAGCAAATCCTTGAGGCTAAGCGATACTCGCCCCGTATCCCGGTCGAAATCCGTAACCAGAACCTGGAGCTGTTGCCCAACCGATACTACCTCCGAGGGATGGTTGACGCGACCGCGCGAAAGGTCGGTTATATGCAATAGGCCGTCGAGGCCGTCGAGGTCAACGAAAGCGCCGAAGTCGGTAATATTCTTAACTTCTCCGTCCAATACGGCGCCGACCTCGATAGTCTCAAGTAAAAGCTTCCTCTTTTCCTCCCGTTCCTCCAGCAGCAACGCCTTGCGGGACAAAACGATATTCCGGCGGCGCTTGTTAACCTTTATGATCTTCATGCTAAAACTACCGCCCATGTACGGTTCGAAGTCCCGCACCGGCCTGAGGTCCAACTGCGAAGCCGGTAAAAAAGCTTTGACGCCGATATCCACGATGAAGCCGCCGCGAACGCGGTTCATTATCTTTCCCTCTATGTCGCCGCCGGTTTCGTAGACGTCTCGGACTTGGTCCCACGCGCGGTAGAAATCTGCTTTCTCTTTGGAGAGGACGATGATCCCGTCTTGGTCTTCTTTCTTCTCCAGGTAGACATCCACCCTATCGCCGACAGCTACCGATCCCTCTTCGGCGAATTCGCCGAGGTTGATGGTCCCCTCCGATTTGTAACCGATATCGACTAAGACCTCGTCGTCCGTGACGGCGACAACGGTCCCGGTTATTATTTCGTTCTCTTCGATATCCCGGAACGATTCTTCGTACAATCCCGCTTGCTCTTCAAATTCCTCGGCGTCGAAGAGCTCAGCGTCTTCGAGCACCGGTTCCATGCGGTGTTCGGGGCGCGCCTTCGCGGCCGCGCTCTCTCCGTCTTCGTTTTCGGTTTTAGGAGCCGAGTCCGTTCCTTTTACCATTAATCAAATCTTCCTCTCGTCGATAAATTTTTAGAGCTCGTAGAGCTCTATTTCGAGCCGAACTAATAACATATAAATGAGTAAATTGTCAATAACTAATTGCGGCTGGTTCTATACATATACTCTTTTCCCCACGGTTCAAGAACCGCTTAAAACGCGGCCGCGTTCGCCCGAGCCGTAATGCCCTTTATTGTTGATAACGCCGCCTCTTATTCATAATATAGCTACGAATCGGGTTGCGGCTCGTCCCGCGTAGGCGGCAACGAGATTCGCAAACCTATTCGAAAAAAAGTTACCCCCGCGACGGCAACAGTGGACACAGCCCCCGGCCGGAATATTACGGCGGCGCTACGTTAAAAATCGATGTATTATGTAATCGATTATATATTAACAAATAACTTGAAGTGGCTTACCGTAATACATAGAAATCTATGAATAGTATAACCGTACGTGATATGACAAACGGCGACGAATATTTCGTCTCCACGTGCACGCACGTAAACGAATCGGCTGAAATAGACGCGTCGTCCAGGCGTCGCCTATCGTGGTTCAAAAAAATGTACGGGCGCAGCTTGAGAATAAAAATCGCGACGATGAACGGCGAGCCGGCCGGCTTTATCTACGTCATGCCGGTCGAGATCTGCCCGTGGGGACCGCTGGGCCGCGACCTCGCGGTCTTCCCGTGCCTCGTCGCCCACAGCAAGGTAAAAGGACAAGGGATAGGCCGGGCGTTGGTCGCCGCGGCCGAGGCGGAGGCCGAAAGGCAAGGGAAAAAAGGTCTCGTCACGTACGGTTACTACCACGACTTCTGGTTTATGCCCGCGCCGTATTTCGAGAAGTTGGGTTTCGAGGTCGCGGCCCGTCGGGGGGACGAGGCTATTTTGTGGAAAGTTTTCGACTCGTCGGCGGAACCCCCTTCTTTCTCGGAAAGAAAACACCGGCTCGAGCCGATACCAGGTAAAGTAATCGTGGACCTCTTCTTCAATACGTTCTGCCTTACTAGCGACGTCGAGGCGGAGCGCGTTCGGGAGGTAGCCGCGGAATTCGGCGACGCCGTTACGTTGCGCGAATACGACGCCGGCGACCGAGAGGTGCGCGAGCGTCACGGCCGCAGCCGCGGGATCTTCGTGAACGGCGAAGAGATATTCTGGGGGCACGAGGCGCCGCGAGAAGGTATCCGCGATGCGATTTCTCAGGCGTTGACGCAAGAGCGTAAATAATACACAATACGTCGGAGGTACCTCTCATGACCCTGCGCCGTGTTATTAAATTGATAGTAGCTCTAGCGGTATGCCAAATCGCCGGCCTCGTAGGCTCTCTATTCACGACGCCCGCGCTCGCCGGTTGGTACGCCGCTTTGGAAAAACCCGGTTTTACGCCGCCCAACTGGGTATTCTCGCCGGTTTGGATAGGCCTTTTTGTGTTGATGGCGGTCGCGGCTTTCCTGGTCTGGAATAAAGGTTTCTCAACCAAAGGCGTGAAGACGGCGTTAGCCTTTTTCGGCATCCAATTATTATTAAACGTTCTATGGTCCATTCTCTTCTTCGGTTGCCGCTCTCCGTTCCTCGCTCTCGTCGAAATAGTCACGTTATGGCTCGCGATAGCGGTTACGATATTAACTTTTTACCGCGTATCTAAGCCGGCCGCTTTTATGCTTGTCCCCTATCTCCTTTGGGTAACCTTTACCGCAACGCTCAGCTTCGCGATTTTTAGACTTAACACGTAGGGAAGCCAAGGGAATAAGCTCGCAATCTAACCAATGCATTCCGAAAAATCCCTACCGTGATGAAAGAAGAATTCGCCGACGCTGAAGTTTTTATACGAGAGCTTCGCGAAGAGGACTACGGCGCGCTCGTCGCACTCTGGCGCGAAGGCGGCTTGCCCTATCGGCCTCAGGGCCGAGACGGCCGGGAAGCTCTCGCCCGCCAACTAAAAGAGGACACCGCTGTTTACCTGGTGGCTGAGGCCGGAGGGACGTTCGTCGGCGCCGTACTGGGCTCTCACGACGGCCACAAAGGTTGGATAAACCGGCTCGTGGTCCACCCCGACTATAGTAGGCGTAACGTCGGCGCAATGCTCGTCGCCGACGTCGAGCGGCGGCTCGCGGCCCGAGGTATCGGCATTTTCGCCTGCCTGGTCGAAGATTGGAACGAGGGCTCCAAAGCGTTCTTTGAAAAGATCGGTTACAAGCCTTTTCGCGGCGTCTCCTACTTCACCAAAAGGAAATCCGACGACGTTTAACTGCAAAATGGCGCTCCATACATAGCTATAAATATTATTAACATTCATTATGCAACCTACTCACCCGCTGGAACTTATACAGCCGGATAATTTAAAACGGCTCGCCGGAAATCTTCAAGTACTAATCAAGAGCCGTCTTTGGCTGCAAATCTTTATCGGCTTAGCGCTCGGCGTGGTCGTCGGCTTAATTTTAGGCCCCACGGCCGGTTTAGTCGAACGGGAAACTGCCAACGCAATCGGCGACTGGTTGGCGGTCCCGGGCAAAATATTCCTCATCCTAATCCAAATGATCGTCATTCCCTTGGTATTCTCGTCCGTAATATTAGGCCTTGCCGCGAGCGAAAATTTGGCGCAGCTTAAACGATTAGGATTGCGGCTCGCCCCCTACTTCGTCGTTACGACCGCCTTGGCGATTACGATAGGGATAGGGGTTTCGCTAGTCGTTAGGCCCGGCGAATATATCGAAAGCGGCCTGGTCACCGCGGCGATGGAAACGGAAATCCCTAAGGTCGACGGCGCCCTTACGGAAACGCCTTCGCTTGGAGATTTACCGGAAAAACTCGTCGAAATCCTACCCCAAAACCCTTTTGCCGCGATGGTCGGAAAAGAGATGCTCCAAATCGTATTGTTTGCCCTCATAATAGGCCTAGCCCTCGTAACCCTCGCTCCCGAGCAATCCCGCCCCTTACTCGATTTGTTAAGTTCGGTCCAAGAAGTCTGTATGAAAATTGTCCGATGGGCCATGTTACTCGCGCCGGTCGCCGTCTTCGGCATGCTGGCCCAAATAACGGCCCGCGTGGGCGTGGACGTTTTAGTGGGTATGGGTATATACGTGGGCACTGTTTTCTTAGGGTTATTCTGCATGCTGTGCGTTTACCTCGTAATCGTATTCGTCGTGTCCGGTATAACGCCGTGGCGCTTTTTAAAAAGCGCCCGCGACGTACAATTATTAGCCTTTTCGACCTCCAGCTCGGCGGCTGTTATGCCGCTAACGATCAAAACCGCGGAAGAACGGTTGGGCGTAAGGTCGTCGATAGCGCAGTTTCTCGTGCCGTTGGGCACAACCGTTAATATGGACGGCACGGCCCTTTACCAGGGCGCCGCGACCGTTTTCCTGGCGCAAGTGTTCGGCATCGACCTGAGCCTCGGCGCGCTCGTACTAGTCGTCGTAACGACGGTTGGGGCTTCGATTGGTTCGCCCGCGACGCCCGGCGTCGGCATCGTCATCCTGGCCACGGTATTGGGGACCGTCGGCATCCCGGCGAGCGGCATCGCCCTTATCATAGGCGTCGACCGCATCCTCGATATGAGCCGCACCGCCATAAACGTAACCGGCGACCTAACCGCCTGTACCGTTATGGACCGCTGGGTGGGAGGTAAGAGCACACCCTAACACTCAACCCCTGGGTCAGTGGTGATCGATATGGTACGGTTCTTTAAAAAGATGTCGAAAAAAGCGGGGCTTCCGCCGGGCACGCTCGTCGGGGAAGTCGAAAAAGATACGGCGCCGGTAAAGATTACCGTCATCGACTACGACGAAAAATCTTACGAAGAAAGGACCGCCCAGGCGTCAACCGATTGCCGCCCTCTCCGCGACAAACCCACCGTAACGTGGGTTAACGTCGACGGCGTACATCAAGTAGACGTCCTCACGGACCTCGGCGAATGCTTCGGCCTCCACCCGCTGGTATTAGAGGACATCGCCAATACCGACCAACGCCCCAAGACCGAGGACTTCGGCGACTACCTCTTCGTCGTCCTTAAAATATTGGACTACGACCGCGACACCGGCGATTTGAGCACCGGACAAATCAGCTTGGTACTCGGCCCGAACTACGTGTTGTCTTTTCAGGAACGTGAGGGGGGCGTCTTCGACGCCGTCCGGGACAGGATTAGGAATTCGAAAGGTCGCATCCGCAAATTGCAATCGGACTACCTGGCGTACGCTCTGGTCGACGCCGTCGTGGATAATTACTTCGTAACACTCGAGCAAATCGGCGAGGAAGTCGGTTCTTTGGAAGAGGACCTCATCGAAGACCCGAAGCCGGAGACGCTGCAGAGCATCCACGAGATGAAACGGGAGATGATTATCTTACGCAAATCGGTGTGGCCGTTGCGAGAGGTGGTCAACGGTTTCGAAAGAAGGGGCCCGCCCCTCGTCCGAGAATCAACCCGCGTTTTCCTCAAAGACGTCTACGACCACACGATCCAGGTCATAGACGCCGTCGAGACGTACCGCGACGTCCTCTCCGGGATGTTAGACCTTTACCTCTCCACCGTGAGCAACAGGATGAACGAGGTGATGAAGGTCCTCACGATTATCGCGACGATATTCATACCGCTTACCTTCGTCGCCGGAATCTACGGCATGAACTTTCAATTCATGCCGGAGCTCGGGTGGCACTGGAGCTACCCCCTCTTATGGTTGGTCATGGTTATTGTCGCCTTGTCGATGGTGGCGTTTTTTAGACGGAAGAAGTGGCTTTAACGGCACGCCGAAACCACAGATTATTCGGCGGGGTGACAGCCACCTCGTCCGCCAGAAGTTCTTTTCACCTCATCTTGACGACCTAATGAACCTGGCCAACCCCCACACAAGCCGCGAGTAATACAATTTATATATTTATAATTGACTTTAAACAAATAATGTAACTACCTGAATATAAGGTTCTAAACCTCAAGTTAATTGAGAGACACTAACAACGGCGAAAGCCGCGCCGGCCCAACGTAGCCGAAACTGCCAGCGAAAACTTTTGTAACTTGCACGTACCGGAAAATACGTATATAATGTAAATGTGGTATTCGGGAAGAGGCTTCGCCAAGTCTTTTTAATAGGGAACCGTTGTGGGAAAAAAGAAAATTCGGCGAAACGACCGCGTCGAAGGGGAAGACGCGATCACCCGCGTCGCCGACGTCGGGGCTACGCTACTGGAAGGTGAAGTAATCGACCGCCATATTCCCCGCGGCCTGGAGGTCCTCATAAAAAAGGCCGCGGTGGACGCCGCTTTCAAAAAAATCCTCTTCGAAAAAAGGGCCGACGCCGCAACGGCGATCGGCCTTAATCTTACCGCCGCTGAGGAGGCAATGCTCGCCGCGGTCCCCCTCCCCCAACTCGAGGGCATAGTCGCCCACACTCGCATAAGCCCGAAATTCCGGCCCGCGTTCCTCGGCTACGCCGCGGGGGCTATGTTGGCGGCGTTGAGCACGGTAAGCACTGCTTGCGACGGCGGCCCTTTCGAACCCCCTACCCCGGTAGGTACGCGCCCCGGCCCCCCCGCACCGCCGCCGGGTACGGCAGAGCCGGTAGCCGGAGGGGCCAGCCAGGACGCCTCGGCCAAAGGCGTTAAACGGACCATCGAAAAAAGCTCTCTAAGTAAAAAAGACAATCCGCAAGCCTAGGAGAATGCTAATATGAGCAAAACCCCTAGTCATATAAAAATGGCGCGCCCCGGCGAAGCCGAGGCCGTCCGCACGACTATAGTGGGCGGCAGGCCGCGGGGCGGCGGCGCGAACGTAGGCGACATCCCCCGCGGCGTCGAGGTTTTGGTCAAGAAGGCCGCCGTCGACCCGGCGTTCAAGAAGATGCTGTTGGAAAACCGCGCCGAGGCCGCGGAAGCCATCGCCCTCAAGCTCGAGCCGGCGGAGGCAGCGATGCTCAACGCCGTCCCGGTAAAACAACTCGAAGCCACCGTCGCGAACACGAGGGTCAACGCGAGCGTTAGACCCGCGTTCCTCGGCTACGCCGCCGGCGTGATGTTGGCGGCGCTCGCCGCAACGACGGGATGCGGAGATGCGGGCACGAGCCCGGATGACCCCGGCGCAACGCGCGGCATACAACCGGATTTCCCGGCGACGGCGGACGCCAGCGGAAAATTACCACCGGCCGAAGGAGAAAATGCCGAAACCGCGAAGGCGGCGAAAACCGAGGAACAAGAACGCGACGATAACAGCTTGCCTGGTGGTAGCGGCCTCGGCGGCGGGACAATGGCCACTAGCCCCGACCGACCGTAGATAAGGAGCGTTATGGTTAAGCGCAACGATACAGTGAAAATGGCGCGGCCCAGCGAAGCCGAGGCCGTCCGCACGACCATCGTGGGCGGCAGGCCGCCGGGCGGCGGCGCGAACGTCGGCGACGTCCCCCGCGGCGTCGAAGTCTTAATCAAGAAGGCCGCCGTTGACCCGAAGTTCAAGAAGCTACTCTTAGGAAAACGCGCCGAGGCCGCGGAAGCCATCGCCCTCAAGCTCGAGCCGGCGGAAGCGGCGATGCTCGAGGCCGTTCCGGAGACGCAGCTCGACGCCATAGTGGCCAACACAAAGGTCAACCCCTCCCTCCGGCCCGCGTTTCTCGGCTACGCCGCCGGGGTTATGTTGGCGGCGTTAGGGGCGACGATATCCGCTTGCGACGGCCCCTTCGACGCTACTCTAGGTTCCCGGCCGGATCCTCCCCCGAAAACACCCCCCTGGGTCGTTGACGATTCTGAGAACGCTGTAAAACAGGGAGAAAAAGCGGACGAACCCGTTACCCGCGGGATTAGGCCCGGTCGGCCTTAACGGAGGAAACGATGAGTATAAACTCGGAACGGATAAAAATGGCTCGCCCCGGCGAACCCGAGGCCGTCCGTACGACCATCGTGGGCGGTAGGCCGCCGGGCGGAGGCGCGAACGTCGGCGACGTCCCCCGCGGCCTCGAGGTATTAGTCAAGAAGGCCGCGGTCGCCCCGGCGTTTAAAAAGCTGCTCCTTGAAAAACGGGCCGGGGCCGCCGATTCCATCTCCCTCAAACTCGAGGCGGAGGAGGAGGCAATACTCAACGCCGTCCCGGTAAAACAACTTAAGGCCATCGTCGCGAAGACGAAGGTCAGCCCGGGCCTCCGGCCCGCGTTCCTCGGCTACGCCGCGGCCGTGATGTTGGCGGCGCTCGCCGCAACGACATCCGGCTGTGACGATACTCCAACAGGACCGTCGGTTGAAGGCATCAGGCCCGACCCGCCGCCTGGCGTAACTGACCGTGCCCAGGACGCGGCAAAGAAACCGGAAATAGGAGACGAGCCTGTCACGCGCGGGATTAGGCCCGGCCGACCATAAAGGAGCGCGAGTTTATGGCGAATTCTATCTCACGCGGAATCGAGGTTCTCGTTAAAAAGGCCGCGGTCGACCCGGCGTTCAAGAAGATGCTGTTGGAAAAACGCGCCGAGGCCGCGGAAACCATCGTCCTCAAGCTCGAGCCGGCGGAGGCGGCAATGCTCCGCGCCGTCCCGGCAAAACAACTCGAAGCCACCGTCGCGAACACAAAGGTCAACCCCTCCTTACGGCCCGCGTTCCTCGGCTACGCCGCGGCCGTGATGTTGGCGGCGCTGGGGACAGGGGCTTACGCGGCGGATCAAGACGAATGGGAGATACGCACGGTCGGCATCGACCCGGAAATCCCCCCGAAAACCTACGACCGCGACATTGACGACCCCCAGGAAATCGACGTCCCGGACGACGCCGGCGTAGTTACGGGGTTCGTGTTTGACGACAATAACCAACCTATCAAAGGCGTTCTCGTGGTCATAAAAGGAGCGAACGTTTACGCTTCCACAGTAGAGGACGGTTCGTTCGTAATCAGTAACGTTCCCCCGGGGACTTATTTAATCAAAGCTTCCCGTGTGGGTTACGACGAACATATCTTAGAGAACGTCGAAATCACCGTACAGACGATAACTAGTTTAAAATTCCGACTAGTTGAAAATAAACCGGGTACCACGTATATCACCGGCACCCGCCCCGACCTCCCCTAAAAGGCAGGCGAGTAATATGCCCGGCGACATAACGCTCGTTAATCTCAATATGCTCTTCATCCGTTACGGCGAGGAGGTCGAGCGCGAGCTGCACGTGCCGCTCGGGCCGCTGTACCTCACCCGGGCGCTGGAAGACGCCGGCGTCGACGTCGACTTCCGCGACTACCAATGTTGCCCGTCCGACGACCCGTTCGATATGGAGGTATTCCTCGAGTTCCTGAAGGACCCGGCGCCCGTTATCGGCCTGTCGTGTATGGCCAACCTCTTGCCGTTCTCCCTCCTCGCGATGAAGGCGTTACGCGAGCGTTACCCCTACCGCAAACTGGTCCTGGGAGGCGTCGGCGCCAACTCGGTAGAGGATAAGGTCCTGGAAAAATTCCCGTGGGTCGACGTCGTGTGCCGGGGCGAGGCCGAAGTTGCCGGCCCGGAATTAATGGCCGCGTTAAACGGCGGCGGCGATTTATCGCAAGTCGGCGGTATCTCGTACCGCGACGACGGCCGCGTCGTCCGCAACCCGGGCCGCGAACGCCTCGCCGACCTCAACGCCATCCCCTTTCCCGCGTGGGACAAGATAGATCTCCCAAAATACGCCGGCTACGGCATTATGACGAGTCGCGGTTGCCCCTACCCCTGCACGTTCTGCTCCGTCGCGCCGGTGTGGGATTATAAAAGTTATTCCCGCAGCCCCGAAAACATCGTCGCCGAAATGAAAGTCCTGCATGACGAGGCCGGCGTCGACCTCTTCCTCTTCCAGGATGAATTCTTCGTCTCGGGCAAGAAACAGGTTATGGCGTTCTGCCGGGAATTGGAGAAGTCCGGCCTTGACGTCAACTGGAAGGCTTTCGGCCGCGTCAACCTGTGCGACGTCGAGATGATGAAGGCGATGGCCGACAGCGGCTGCCTCGAGCTCCGCTTCGGCGTCGAGTCCGGCTCCGACCGCGTCCTCGAAATTATCAAGAAGGGTTTTACGGCCCAGGAGACGTTGGACCTCATCCCGCAAGCCATCGAGCTCTTCCCCCGCGTCGACGCCTTCTACGTCTGGGGCTTTCCATTCGAGACCGAGGAGGATTTCAACCAGTCGCTCTTCCAGATGGTCTCGTTCCGGATGATGGGCGCGCGAATCCTCCCAAGCCTGTTGTCCCTGCTACCGCAGACGCCTATCTACGAGGAATGGGCGCCCAAGGTCACGCTCGAGTTCTGCCCGTATCTGCTGCCGGAATTCGTCTTCACCGGCCACGAGGTCTGCGTCGGCGGCGAGGTCGAGATGCCGGAGCGCTACGCGCCGTACTTCGACCTCATCGTCGGTAATCCGGACCTCTTCCCCGGCTTCTTCCATATTGACTTGGAGAACAACGTCCTCCCGAAGCTGGCGGCGCTCCGCCAGTTCGGCTTCTACCCGACGCCGGAGGGCGAGGAGGAGGCCGACGCCGAAAGCTGCGGCGCGCACTCGCCCCGCGTGGCGCCCCAGGAATTGGCGACGCGGGCGAACCCTTCGGATTGATATATTAGGGGATTACGCCCGCGACCTCATAAATTACGTTAAGTTTCGGGAAGGGTTAAAATCCGGCGATTTCAATCGAATTAAGCGATAAAAACGCCGCCCCCAGGGCGGCACTTTCGCGGGGCGGTTGCGAATTTACTTTGCGGCCTCCACGTAGATACCGCCCAGGGATACTTTCCGATCCGCTCCCGCCAAATCCACCGTATCGTTGTAGTACTGCGCTATCACGTGGCGGTAGCGGCGGGCGTACGGCGCGATAGGTTTCGTCCAATAGACCTTGGCCTTCGTGACGGCGAAATCGGCGACTTTTTCATTATCTACCCTAACCCGTACGCGCGGCGGTATACCGTTGGCGGGTTGCCCTATGAGTTTAAAGCCCAGGCGGTAAGGCTCCGCCGGCGCCGTAAAAAAACAACCGACGCGGCCGTTGTGAAATAGGCGGAACCACCCACCTCCGAAGGCGAAAGACTCGTGGGGCGGCTCCTCTTGCACGGCCAGGCATTTTCTTAATGGTATTACCCGACGATAGGGATGAGCCTGAACCAATAAACGGTCGTCGAGCCTATATATCGTAACGGGTTCCCCCGTGCTATTTCGGTCGTCGATTGGGAAATACGCCACGCGCTCGAAATGGCGCCAAAAACCGTCACGGTCGCCGCCGAGTCCCGCCAACGCCCCCTCCACCAACCTCCCGCGCAGCGCGAAACGGCCCCGCGGGAAGTGGCCCACATAGTAAATCGCACCATCCGAAGCCCAACGCCCCGGCGTTTCTCTCATAATGTGGTCCGTCCGAATAATGGCGTACTTCGCTTCGTCGATAGGCGCGGCGTCAGTTTCTCCTCCCTCCTCCAAAGGTCTTTCGTTCCATACCTCTTTCACGATCGCGCTCGGCCAAGGAACGTTTTCACTAACCCACGCCGCTCCCTTCGTACGAGGGTCCTCCAGACTCCAAGCCCGCAGGTCCAATATTAATTCAATAACGGGGAGCGCAAAAAAGCCCGCGATAACGACGGCCACCGCGACGGCCCGCCCTCTCTGCGGCATCTTCGCCCCGACGAACTCGGTAAAAGCCCCAAACCCGGCCGCGGCGAACAACGCGACGAAAGGAAGTACGTTGACTACCAGTTCCGGCGTCCATATCGCCATACCCGCGATCGCAAACTCGAAGGAAGCCAGAAAAGCGACGAGGAGGAGGCCGTCGAGGCGCCATCGCCATACGACGACGCCGAGGCCGAGCGCGGCGAATACCGTCGGTAGATACGTAAATTCGCGTGATAAGAGAAAACGACCCGCGGAAAGTAAGGGGGTAGCGGAAACGAATAATTCGTGGCCCTCTACTTTGTAATGGTAATAGTTTCCGCCGAGGGAAGTTACGAGATCGTTCAACCGGAACAACGCCCCCGGCGTCGTGAGCAAGAAGACGCCCGCGACCATCAAACCCCACAGGCCGAATTCGCGAGCCGGCCTCCGCCAACAGGCAAGCGCGAGAACCACCGCGGGAACGAAATATGCCGCGTTGTACTTCGCCCCTATGGCCATCCCCAAGAAGGCCCCGCTCCACAAAAGGTGCTTTAAGCTTCCCTTGGCTCGAAACCGAAACAGAAAATAACAAGCAGCCAAGGCCAGCGTAGCCATCGGCGCATCGACCGCGATTATCCTTGACTTCATAACGTTGTACCCGGCGATCGCCAGCAGGGCCGCGCCCGCTACTCCCCACCACGGCTTTCGCCAAATACGGGAGGCGAATAAGTAGGTCAAGATGACGCCGGCGACGCCGAAGGCGACCGTAACCAGCCGCCCGTTTAAAACGAAATAGTGTATCGGGATATCGCCGAAATCTACGAAGGCCGAGTACGATTTTAACGCGTTAAAATACGCGGGCACCGATACGAGGACTTGCAAGTCGATTAAAAGCGAAGGGTAACGATAGAACGATTCGGGCCAGAGCCGCCCGGCTATAATCATCTCCCGGGCCGCGTTGATGACCATTTCCTCGTCCCAAAAATACAGGTGCGGAAGGCCGTAGTTGACGTGGACGAGGCGGACGACCGCGGCCGCCGCAACGACGGCCGCCGCCGCGAACGCCGCAGGCCGCCGGATTAATGCCGCGCGCAACGCACGGAAAGCGCCCTGCGCCGCGGCCTTAACGGACGTTACCGGGAAGAGAGACCTGTTCATCAGTTCCGCTCGCACTTCGAGCCGCGCCGAATATACCCAATTTACATCTTAAACGCGGCACATAAAAAAGTCAAGCGCCCAAAAAACGTATCGGCCGCGGCCGCCGCCCGGCACCAGGGCCCCGCGGGCCGGCTTTTATTTACCTTTTTCTAAATAACGAAAGCCGCCCACGGGGCGGCTTTTTAATTAGGAGTCAGGATTACGTTCAACGGTAGAGCGCCTTTACGCGCCCGAGCGTAGCCGGTTCTACGGCCCCAGGAATGAAACAATGGAAAACCCAGATATATTCGTCCGGCGCGCCCGACGTCGTTAGGACGTAAAGGTAACTTCCGTAATGCGCGACGCCGAAGGCGTTATTAATAGTCGGCCGTACCCGCCAGGCCCAGCTTGACAAGAGCCGGCCGGTGGATGAGTAACCGTACACATAGCCGTCAGATACGTCGGCCGCCCATACTAACTGGTCCCAGACATCCCAGGCTAAGTCAGCCGCGGCGCAGCCCTGAAAAGAGGATACGAGGCTGCCGGAAGTGCTAAAGTTCCAGATACGGCGCGGCGCGTGATACTCGGAGATATTGAACCCGCGCAGCGTCCCGGTTCCTGATTTGTAATTTCGGGCGCAGATGCCGTAGGTTCTTTTCTTGCCGAAGCCCGTGCCCCACGAACTTATAAAACTCCCGTCGGACGCGCGGAACTTGACCACGATGTCGTACGCGAAGTTGGTCGCCCAAATGTACCCGCCCCCTTGGTAACTCATGCCGCGGAAACAATTATAGTTCCCCGGCGTAACGCCGTAAAAAGGGCTGCGGTACGAACCGACGAAAGACCCGCTTGTCCGCCTAATAATAAAAATGGGCCAACTGCCCACGCTGCTGCTGTGATGGGTATACAGGTAATTGCGATCCGCCGCCAGGCCGTAGTGTTGGTTTGTACCGGGGGCGGGGAACGATGCGACCAGGTCCCCCATCTTTGCTAACGCGGGCCCCGCCGCTATGAGCGAAATAAATACCCCTGCTTTAATCCCTCTAAATGTCACAGTAGTCCCCCTTTCCGTTAGTAGCTTATTCACACTAATATAAACCCATAACCCCAAAAAATCAATATTGTTTCTCTAGTGGCTTAGAGTCTACCCCCGATAGAAGATTTTTCCGGGCTTGGACCCATAATAATAAAACGGGTCCTTTCTTCACTCGAGGCCTATGATATTACCTTCCGCATCAACGTCAAGTCTCTTAGCCGCCGGTTCGGCCGGCAACCCCGGCATTCGGATGATCTCGCCGGTGAGCGGTACGAGGAATCCCGCCCCCGCGTTTATGATTATCCGGCGCACCGTCACGAGGAAATCTTCAGGCCGGCCGAGCAGCTTAGGATTGTCGGAAAGCGACTTCTGCGTCTTGGCGATGCACACCGGTAGCTTGTCGTAGCCGAGCTTTTTTATCCGCCGGAGGTCCCGCCTCGCCTCGAGCGTAAAGTCCACCGCCTCCGCGCCGTATACCTTCCTCGCTACCGCGAATATTTTATCCTCTACGGAATCCTCGAGCTGGTACATCGGCTCGAACGGCGTATTGCACGATATGGAATCCCGCACCACCTCGGCCAGCTCGAGCGCGCCCTCGCCGCCCCCGGCCCAACCGTCGCACACGGCGAACGGCGTGTCGCGTTCCGCGCAGAAGCGCCGCACGATGTCGATCTCCTCCGCCGTATCGCTCGTAAACTTGTTCAGCGCAACGACCGGTGACTCTTTGAAATAGCCGATGCTCTCGAGGTGTTTTGCGAGGTTCGGCAGCCCCCGCTCGACCGCAGCCGCATCGGGTTCTGTTAACTCGTCGATATCACGGCCGCCGTGCATCTTGAGGGCCCGCACCGTGGCCACGAGCACCACGGCGCACGGCTCGAGGCCCGCGGAGACACACTTTATATCGAAGAATTTTTCCGCCCCCAGGTCGAAGCCGAAGCCGGCCTCCGTGATGCACCAGTCGCTCAGCGCGAGCGCCATCTTCGTCGCGACGACGGAGTTAGTCCCCTGAGCAATGTTAGCAAACGGGCCGCCGTGAACGAAGGCCGGCGTCCCCTCGATGGTCTGGACGAGGTTGGGCTTGAGCGCGTCGCGCAACAAGGCCGTCATCGCGCCCGCCGCGCCGAGGTCGCGAGCGTATACAGGCTCGCGTTTGTACGTGAAGCCGACGAGGACGTTGCCCAGGCGGCCCTTGAGGTCGTCCAAATGCTCGGCCAAGCAAAGTATTGCCATAACCTCGGACGCGGCGGTGATGTCGAAGAAGGACTCGTGCGGCACGCCGTCGGTGGGCGCGCCCAGGCCGACGACGATGTCGCGGAGCTCGCGGTCGTTGACGTCCAAAACCCTACCCCACCGCACGCGTCGCGGGTCGAGCATGGGCTCGAGGCGCCGGTAGATGTGGTTGTCGACCATCGCCGTTAAAAGGTTATGCGCGGCGCCCACGGCGTGGATGTCGCCCGTGAAATGAAGGTTGATATCCTGCATCGGCAGGACCTGGCTTCGACCGCCGCCGGTGGCACCGCCCTTCATCCCGAGCGCCGGCCCCAGGCTGGGCTCCCGGAGCGCCAGGCAGGCGCGCTCGCCGAGCTTAGCCAGGCCCATAGCAAGGCCGATGGAAGTCGTCGTCTTACCCTCACCCGCCGCCGTGGGCGTGATGGCCGAGACGAGGACGAGCTTATCGCTCAGCTTATCGCGGCGGGCGTCGAGGACGTCTAGCTTCACCTTGGCCTTGTAACGGCCGTAGAGTTCTATGTCGTCTTCGGTCAAGCCCAAATCGGCGGCGACGTCCACAATAGGCCGCATCGTCGCCGCGCGCGCGATCTCGAGGTCGGTTGGCATATCGACTCCTTAATAAAACCGGTCGTTGGAATACTGAGTAGGAAGAATCCGCTCGAGTCCGATTATAATGTTATCGACCGCGTCAATCAAGCTAGAGGATGCGGGATCACTGGTGGGGAGTTACTAACGCCGCTAAAGGCCGAATACGGGAATATCCTTGACTTTCAAGTGATTATTTAATAGAATTTCGATACGGAGATGGTTCTTTTATGACGCAGCTCAAAGCGGCCGCAGAAGGCTGCATAACTACTGAAATGGAGCGGGCCGCGGCGGCCGAAAAGTTACCCGCCGAAACCCTCCGCGCCGACATCGCCGAAGGCGTTACGGTCCTCCCTTTCAATAATAAATTAAGCGAGCGCGTACGGGCCGTCGCCATCGGCAAAGGTTTACGCACCAAGGTTAACGCCAACATAGGGTCGAGTCGGGACCACGCCGACGTCAGCCTCGAGCTCTGTAAAGCCCGCGTCGCCGAGGAGGCGGGCGCCGACGCGTTGATGGACTTGTCTACCGGCGGCGACCTCCACGCCATCCGAAAAGCTATTTTGGCCGAGACGTCGCTGCCGCTCGGGACGGTGCCGGTGTACGAAGTGGCGGCTCGAGTCGAGGACGAAGGCCGCGAGTTCGAAGATACCTCGGTAGACGAGATGTTCGACATCGTCGAGGGACACGCCCGCGACGGCGTCTCCTTTATGACGCTCCACGCCGGCGTCACGCGCCACGCGATCGAGCGATTGAAGAGCCAGGGCCGCGAGCTCGACATCGTCTCGCGCGGGGGCGCCCTCATGGCCGGGTGGATGGCGCGCCGCAAAGCGGAGAACCCGTTCTTCGAGCATTTCGAGCGACTTATAGACCTCGCCCTAACACATGACTTCACGTTCTCGCTCGGCGACGGCCTTCGACCCGGCTGCCTAGCCGACGCGAACGACCGCGCCCAAATAACCGAACTCCTCACTTTGGCCGAGCTGGCGAAGCGCGCACGGCAGCGAGGCGCGCAGGTTATGCTCGAGGGCCCGGGCCACGTGCCACTCAACGCCGTAGCCGAGCACATCCGCTTCCAAAAAGCCGTCAGCGGCGGTGCGCCCTTCTATACCCTCGGGCCGCTGGTAACGGACGTCGCACCCGGCTACGACCATATTACCGCGGCCATCGGCGGCGCGGTAGCGGCCGCCGCCGGCGTTGATTTCCTATGCTACGTTACGCCGGCCGAGCACCTGAGCCTACCGGGCCCGGAAGACGTGCGGTTGGGCGTAATCGCCTCCCGCATCGCCGCGCACGCCGGCGACGTTGCCAAGGGCGTGGCCGGCGCCGCCGAATGGGACCTGGAGATGTCGCGGGCGCGGAGGAGCTTCGATTGGCAGCGGCAATCCGACCTCGCCGTCGACCCGGCCGAAGCGGCCCGCCGCCGCCGCGAAAACGCGCCCCAGGTCGAAGCCGACACGTGCACTATGTGTTCTAATCTGTGCGCGATTAAACTTTCCGAAAAGGCTTTGGCGGATTAGCGGCCGAGTCTTAACGCCGAGAAAAAGCCGGCTCCAGGCCGGCTATTTTTCTATCATTTGGAAGGTGACCCTAACCGGTTGACTACTCAGCCGTCGATAAACTCAAACTCGTCGCCACGACGGCTGAACACCATAAGGTGGGTCGTACCATGGACCAAGTCGTACCGCGACAGTATGGTACGCATGCCGCCACATAAAGGGTTCACCTTCCAGCATACGATATAATCGGCGTGGCTGCGAACCGCCTCGGCTTCGTATATCGGCGTGCCGCGCGACTCGCCCACTCGCTCGCCCACCGGCGCGCCGTGGCGCCAATTCACAGGGAAGTAACTGAAATCGGCCTCGTAATTCAAGAGGTTAACGCCGTAGTTCGTCAAGACGTAATAACTCGCGGCGTTGCACATATAGTCCGCTTTTTTATCTCTACCGGTAGCGGAGATATAATGCACCGGAAGCACCGTCGCACCCTCGGTTACGTAGGGGAGGCCGGTATTGTATTCGTTGAGGTCGCGGTTAGCCTTAGCGTACCCCAAAACTACGCCGTAAAGATTTATTACCGCCAAAGCCGGCGCCAGTATAAACAAGGTACGGCGGACGATACGCCAGGGCACCGTCGACAACCACACCCCAATTACCAAAAACGGGATCAACGCTAACCGAGGGCTTACGTAACTCCCGCCCGCCGGGCCGCCCCACGGACATAGGAAATAAAAAACTACAAACGCTATCGCCACCCCCCAAATAACGTCGCGCCGCGTCCAACCCCCCGGCACCCTAAACGAACGGCAGACCAGCGTTACGTAAACCTTGTAGGCAATAATCGAGAGGACGAGAACCCCGAAAGTCGCGGCCGTAGCGTAAGCCGCCGCGCGCTGCCATAAATTAAACGAAATTAACCACTCCAGTCGCAGGAGGTTTTGCGCCAACTCCGGAAAAGGTGTATGCGAAACCGGATAATCGCTGGGGTACTTAATGCAATACCCAAGCCCTACCGCCGCGGCCGGCGCGACATATACGACGACGGCGACTTTGGACCATAGGGCGCGGAAGGCCTCCCCGGCACTCCAGCCGCTCCGCCTAGCCTTTGCCCAAAGCCACACGCCCTCCGACAAGGCAAGCACAACGGTCGTCCCCACGAATATCGCCCACCCTAAAAGGTGAGCGAGGTAGATGGCGAACCCCAAAACGTTTAGCGTTACCACCGTCCGGACGCTAAACCCGCCCCGCCGCCGCGAACAATACGACGTACAACGACAGGAGAACCTTCTCCGCGATCAACGGCGGGAAGACGTACATCAAACCGACCAAACTCAGGTGGTACATGAGGTTCGGCGAAGGTCTCCCGCTTATGACGTAGTACTCTCGGAGCGTTGTCGCGCCCGGGTCGCGGTAATCCTTAATTATTGCCGCGTTGGCGAGGTGGGATGGACCGTCGGCCGTGGGCACGTAGCGGAACGCCCACAACGGCGCTATGTACAGGCATACTAGTAGCGTGAATAGTACCTTCTCGCCGACGCCACTTTTAAACAACGACGTTACCCGTCGCCGGTTCAAGACGCGACCTCCCGAGTCGCAAAAGGGCTCCCTTGCTAATTCATAATCCTACCTACTCGAAGGGACCGTCCCCCGGCTCGTCCCCTATGCCGCCCGCGGCTACGACGGCCATAAACGGCAACATAGGGAAATGGTAACGGTCGAGACTGACGAACACGAGATATGCCGCGGTCAAAAAAACGGGAACTGCTAATGCGGCCGCGAGCGGTAATTTCCCTTCGATTGAAGAAAAAATTTGACGGCGTTTCTTAAACAACCCCACGATAAAACCGACCCAAAGCAACGCGTACAAGCCTTGTGCGAAGCGGGCCGGGAAACGCCGGGCCGAGACGGCCACGTCCACGCCGTACCTCTTTTCGCCGTATTGGAAGGCGGAGGTGTCCGTCGCGTATAGGCTCGCGAACTTAGGGATGGTTAGCTTGACGAACGTTGCCGGGTGGCGGCGAATATAATCCCACGCCAGCTTTCGGCCTAGGCGGTCGCGCTGCACTTCATCGCGAACCACATATAGCGGATTAGCCGGGGACGTGGGGAAATTGTAAGATCCGTCCGCGTCAGCGTTATTCCCCATCCATAGGTTTACGCCGCCGTTCGTCGAGACCGGTACGAAAGCGCCCAGGGCGCGCCAATTACGGTAAGTCCAAGGCGCTACGACCGCCGCGGCCGCGACGCCGACTAATAAAACCCTAACTATTGCGCGCTTCCATCTCCGGCGCAATAGCACGTCTATCGCTAAAAAGGGTACGGGCAACGTTAAAGCCACCGGCGCGCCCAACGCACCCGCCCCTGTAAACAACCCGGCGGCCGCTGCGGTACCTAGGCGGCCACTCTTTAAAATCAAATACGCCGCGATTACGGTAATGAACCCGAAAACAACGGCAGGGTATAGCCGAGCCGCGTACGCGACCTGGCTCGGTAGGACGGCTATTATAAGGCCGGCGGCACGCGCTGAGCTTTCGTTTAAAAATAATGACGCCAAACGCCACGTAAATACCGCCGTCGCTGCGCCGAGCGCCGCCTGGAATACTATAATAGGTAAATAATGGAAGCCGAATACGACGTAAAAACCGGCGATAAGACCGGAGCAACCCACCGTCCAGTAAGCCGTGGGGACCCCGCCTTCGACGTAACCTTTACCCGCCGCTAAACTCCGCGCTAACGCGTCATAACACGTTTCGTCCGCAACTGGTGGCGGCGGCGCTACCGCGGCGTAGCCCAGCCGTAAGGCCAAAGCAACGCCGAAAATAACAAGCAGCCAAATTCTATTGTCCCCCCGGCCCAAAAGCGACGTAAGGCCGCGGAACCAAGGCAAGCGGAAGACGCCGAAGCCCCGCAAAACCAAAAAGGCCGCGGCTACCCCCGCGCCCCACCGGACCTGATCTTCGATTATCGAAACCTCGCCCGGCGGCTCCGCGTACGGCGTTAACGCCGCTAAAAACGCCGAGATGTTAATCCACCCTGCCGCTACGACGGCCAGCGCTGCGGCGCCGACGCCGTTGTACAACAGGGCACGCCAATCGAACTCCTCTGGATATCCCTCTTTCATTCGTACCACCGGCAAACTGCCTTTCCTCACCTATTGATATCCCTGAAAATCGGTCGAGGTGAAACCAAATCAAAGCGGCGGCTTGACGAAACAATTGCGGAGCCGTTAAGGGTTTTCCTTTAGGTTAACCGCCGCCGCGCCCGCCAATACCGCCATAAACGGTACCATCGGCAAATGAAACCGCCCCGCGCCAAAGAATACCATATACACCAACGTTAACGCTACGGGCCAAACGAGCAGCGCCGCCAACGGCGCTCCGCCGTCGGGCGACGCCGCAAATACGCGACCCTTAAGTTTAACGAGTCCTAAGACGAAGCCTACCCATATTAACGCGTAACAACTTTGCGCCAGGCGCGCGGCGAAACGGCGCGCGGAAACCGCCGGCTCTACCCCCCGCGCTATTCCCTCGAGTTGGAAAGCCGAGACGTCGCTTCCGTACGTGTATACGAACTTGGGGACCGTAAGCGTTAGAAATTGAGCCCTTTCGTTTCGGATAAAGTACCACGCCAACTCGCGGCCCAGCCGGTCGCGCTCGAGTTCGCCCTCCGTCATAAATAGCGGGTTAGTACGCGACGTAGGGTAATTGTACGCGCCGGTAGCCTTGGGGTTGTTGCCTATCCACAAATTCACGCCGCCGTTCGTAGATATAGGTACGAACGCGTCGTAGACCCGCCAGTTGCGCACGGCCCACGGCGCGACCGCCAAAACGGCGACGGCCGCTACGACCGCCGCCCGTGTTAACGCCTTTTTAAAACCAACCCGGCGAAACAGATCGCTGGCCAAAGCCGCGCCCGGCAAAATGAGCGCGACCGGCGCCGCGAGCGCGGCGACGCCGGTTAATACGCCGGCTAATATCGCCCCCCGGTACCCGTTTACCTTTACAACCACCAAAGCTACAGCTACAACGGCGAACGTCAATAACGCCGCGGGGAAAAGGCGCGACGCGTACGCGATATGGTTGGGCCAAAAGGCAACGATTAACCCGGCCGCGTGCGCCGCGGCGGCCGGCAAGAACTCCCGCGCCAATAACAGTAAAAGCGCGGCCGTAGCCGCGCCCAACACGATTTGGAATATTATAACCGGAAGGTAATAATGCCCGAAAACCAGGTAAAACGCGGCGACGAAAGCTGAGTAACCCACGGGCCAATAGGCGACGGGAAAGCCCCCGGAGGTGTAACCCTTCCCGGCCGCCAAATTCCTCGCTAGCTCGTCGTAGTGCCGTTCATCCGATATGGGGGGCGGCTCCGCGAAAAAGGCGTACCCCAATCGTAAAGCCAACGCGACGCCGAAGATAACCAACGCCCACGTCACGGCGTTCCCGCGGCCTAAAAGCGATAATAGGTCCCGTACGGCCTTAAATTTGAACAGGCCCGCGGCGCGCAAAACGAGAAACGCTGCGGCTACGCCCGCACCCCACCTGAGCTGGCCGGCGACGACGAAGGCCGCGCCCGTGGGTTCTGGGCGCGGCGTAAAAGCCGCCAACACGGCCGGGATATCCAAAAACCCGGCCGCCACCAACGTCAGCGCGCCGGCGCCGACGATATTCCACACGGCGCTTCGCCAATCGGCTCCTCGCAACGCGTCCTCCTGCGGAATTAGAGCCGCCGTGGGTTGTCCCGGAATGCGACGGATGCGCCCGACGCCGCGGGCCGAAAACGCTAGAACATGCTGCCGATGTTGAAGTGTATCTGGCCTGAATGGGCCTCCAGGCCGTACCCGTAGTCGATTCCCAAAAGGCCCATCATCGGGATGTTAATGCGGATGCCGCCTCCCACGCCCGACTGCAGGTCTTGTAAATTTATATCCTTTAATTCCCGCCAACAATAACCGGAATCCCAAAACGCGATCAAATGGAAGAACTCTTTCGATATAGGTATGCGATATTCGAAGTTGGTATAGAACATCGTCTTGCCGCCCTCGGGATTTCCAAATTTATCCTTGGGCCCCACCTCCCACTCGTCGTAACCCCGTACCGTATTGGCGCCCCCTAAATAGAACCTCTCGTAAAGCGGGACCGTCTTCGTCGCGCCGTAGCGGTCGATATAACCTCCCCGCGCCCGAATTGCGAGCACCGTCTCCCAAATATGTTTGAAGTACCAATTCGAACCCGTCGTAAATCGCCAGAATTCAACGTCTCCGCCGAAGACGGAACCGGCTACTTCCAACGAAACCTCGTTGTCCGAACCCGCCTGAGGAAAGAACACGCTGTCGCGGCTGTCGCGTTCCACCGCCCACGAGACGGAGGAAGTATTCTTCCGACCGATTTCGCTCGCGACCCAAATCGGCAGCCTACTCGGGTCGTAGTAATTAGAAGCGACCTCAACGGATTCGAACTTATAGGTCGACCGGCCGCGAACGTATTCCGTCAGCGGCCTGCCTAAGGTAACGTTCCAACCGAATCGCTCCTCATCGTAATAAGGCCTTATGCGCGCTATATTATATATGTCGAAAGAACCTAACGTTTTCGTATCGAATAGGTACGGTTCGGTGAACCCCATCGAATACTGCGAACGGCGCCGGCCGAATTCCGTCGACAATCTCAACTCCTGCCCCGCCCCCTTGCACCTCCAGATCCGGGGCAACTTCGACGCGTCGAAATTCGCCCAAGTCAGGCTGAACGTCCCGACTAAGCCGTCGAGGGTGCTGTAGCCTGCGCCAAAGTTGACCTTGGCGGTATTGGCTTTCTCGACGACGTCCAATTCGAGGTCAACCAATCCTCGCTCGCGGTCGGCGACGTGGATGTCGGGCCTTATCTCGTCGAAATAACCGAGGTTGTGGAGCCGCTGCACGGACCGAATCAATTTGTTTTCCTTGTAGATGTCGCCCGGCTGGAGCCGCATCTCGCGCCGTATGACCTTATCGCGCGTCGAAACGTTTCCGTAAATATCTATAAGCCGCACGTACGCCGGCCGGTCTTCATCTATGCGGATCGCGGCGTTCACGACGGCGTCGGCGTCGTCGACCTCTTCCGCGGCTTCGACGGTGGCGAATAAATAGCCGTTGTTCTTGTAGAGGGCTCTAACGTTATCGGCACCGTCGCCGAGCTTCTTCTCCGAGAAAGGTTTGCCTGGGCGCCAGTCTACGCGCTCCCACAATTCGTCGTCGTCGAAATTCTCGTTGCCTACGAAACGCAGCTCTCCCGTCAGATATAACTTGCCCTCTTCGACCCTTATTACGATGTAAATCGCGGAACGCTTCTTCCTATATTCTACCTCGTGGTCGACGACCTCGGCCCGGACGTACCCGCGGTTCGCGTACGCTTCCACGATGCGGCGGAAATCTTCCTCCAATACCTTTTCGTCTAAAACTTTCGTATTATAAAAACGGTCTATCTTGGTCTTCAGCACCTTATTCAAAATGTACCAGTCGGAGAGAACTTTATTGCCCTCGACAACGATCCCGCGAATAACTGCTTTCGGCCCTTCGGTTATAACGTACGTTACATTAACGCCGCCCTTCACTTCCTCCAAACGATACGATACGTCCGCGAACCTGTACCCTTTCTCGAAGTACAGCTTCTTTATCGCTTCGACGTCGCCGTTCAATCGCGACAGCGAAAGCCGTTCCCCCGCTTCGACTTTCACGACTTCCTCGAGCGCCTTACGCTTTATCCTCTTACGCCCCTCGAAGTTGACCTCCCTCACACGCGGCCTTTCTTCGATATCGAAGATGACATCGATATGCCCGGGCGAAGTCTCTTCGAAGTACGCGTCCACCCTGTCGAAATAGCCGAGGCGATATATCCTCTTAATGTCGTCGCGGACGATAGTCTTAAGCTCGGCTTCGGTGACGAGTAACCCGGGAGCCAGCCTTATGGCCGTTTTGACGGCGGCGTCGTCGATACTGACCAATCCCTCGAATTTGACGTCGTCTACCGTAACTTCGCCCGGACTTTGGCCGTAAGCGGATTCGATTACGCCGAAAGTCCCTAAGGCGAAAACTGCGAATAATAATGGTGTGGAATTACGGTATTTTAACAAAGTCACGATATAAAAAAGCGGAGGGGAAACTCCTCCGTTCCGGCGCGAAATGCTACCACAGGCCCAAACGCAAGTCAAGGCGAAAGGAATTCCGTATATCAGTAACGCTGCCGGCTGGCGGCGAGGGCGATAATAGCTATCAAAGCGAATACGGCCAATACGACGACGAGCACTACCATCCCGGTGTCGACCTTTTTATCAGCCTCCGGTTCAGGTTCCTCGGGCGGCGGCTCTTCCCGTTTACCATACTCTTTCAAAGCAGCGACGATGGCCCCTTCGGCCTTGTGTTCGTTACAAATATTACGAAATTGCGTCTTGGTTAAAGGTTTGGACCCGGGTACGACGACTTCAACGATTACCGGTACGTATACAGTATATTTCGCCGGCTTGAAGTGCAAGTCCGCCGTCCGCGTTGTACCGGAGACGGAGAACGACGGCTTCCGGTCGTATTTTACCTCCACGTCAACGGCGCGTACGCCGAGAACGCAGCGGTAGACGGTCCCCTTCCCAGGATTGGAGGGGTCCGCCGGCCCGAGCGGCCAGGCCTCTCGTACGTCCGTCGCCATATCCTGGTCCGCGCGCCAGTTCGCGAGCCACTCGTGGGCCCGCGTCGCCGCCGCGGCCCGGTCGGCTACCTCGGCGTACCGGAGCGAAGGCGCCATGCCGACGTCGGCGCACGAGAGTAAGTACAGGCCGAAGAATAACTCGCTTATGTCGGCCGCTTCCGCGGCGACCGACTCCGTGGCCGCGGCGCCTCGCTCGCGCCGGCCGCGTATACCTTCCAAAACAGCGGGCGTAAGCTCAGCCGTGAGGATATCCCCCAACCGGGCGTACGCCCGGGCCATACGTACGTAATATTCGGGTAAAGGCTCCAGGCGTAAATCGGGAGTTACGTCTACCGCTACGCCCTCGCCGCCGGCAGCCGGCGGCGGCGCGGCCGGCGCGCGGCCCCGCACCTGGTCGAAAGAAGTGACGAAGGATTCGCTAAGGCGCACCTTATAGCCTTCGTCCCAGGTCATCTTCGCGGCCTCGGGCGTCGCCTCCGGCTTCAGCAAGACCTCCCAGGCGTATGCCATATAATCCGGCCAGGGAGCGTTTCGAGCCGGCGCCGGCGCGCCCTCCCCTTCCGACGTCGCCGCGGCGTACGCCTCCGCCCACGACCCCTCCGGCACCTCACCGCGAGCTACCCAACGGCGTATTAACTCCACCTCCGGTTGGCCGAGGGCGGGTAAGAAGACGAAGAATTCGCCCTTATCTTTGGCCTCGAGCAGTAGTGCCCGGACGGTACCGAGTTCCTTGAGGACCGTGACGGCGTCCCGCCCAGCGAGAAGGGCTACGTAATCGGCAACCGATGCCGTTCCCGCCGGCACGCCGGCGAGCGCGTCGCATAATCCGGCCAGCGCCCGATATTGGCGCGCCAGCTCTGAGTCGTTCTCGACGGCCCAAACCAACGCTAAAGCCGCTTTAAATTCTCGCTCGTCGGTTCGTTCGAAGCCGCGGCCCAACCACAGGCTGGTAAGATATATCCGCTTCAAATCCTCGCCCCAACCGTAACGCCCTCCCGGGACCTGCGCCAAAACGTTCTCTTTTATAAACCGCTCTTTATCCTGGGCCGCCTTGCTGGCGGCCTCGCTCGCCAGGCCGAGCTCCGGCGGGACCTTGCCGTCGGCCCTAGAGAGCGCGATGGCGGTTCCCACGAAAGCCTGAGCGTCGGCGAAAGCCACGCGGGAAGCGGTACGGTCTTCGACCTCGTAGGCCGCTTTCAATTTCAACGCGAGCGCTTTCAAAAAACCGCCCCTGCCCGCCACCAGCGGGCCCACCGCCTCTTCCAATTTCAGCTCGACCGCGGCCAAAGCACCCTCTTCGAAGGCGAGGCCGCGCCACCGTGCAAGCTCGAGCGAAGGTAAAGACGGCCCCGGTGCCGCGCCGAACGACGGATAGATAGCCGTCGAGACGGTCACGCCGGGCTCGGCTTTCACCGCGGACCTCGCCGGAGCCGAAACGGTGAACGTCGCGCTTCGGTCGTCCAGGTTAACGGTCAACTCACCTCCGTCGGCCTGGACCGTTACTCGCCGCGCCGTCGACAACGAAGCCTCGCGTGCACCAAAAACCGCGGACGCCGCTAACGCGGATATCACAACTACGCAAACCGCTTTCTTGCCGACCGAATTAATATTAGCCTCCATATCTTTCCCTTTGGCGACTAGCTCGTTATGAGGTTAACGCTACAAGTCCTCAGGATAACGTTAGTACCGGTTCGTTATAAGTTAAACCCGCCAGCCCCGGAACCTGCCGCTCCTCGCGGCCCACCTTCAAGAGGCCGTACGCGTCGAGCGCTGCCAGCACTAAATCGATATCGGCGACGTCGCCCAAATCCAAGGCCTCGATTACCGACGCCGCCAACGCGCTGCCTCCACGCTTGATCAGGAAATCGAAGACGGACGACGCGGCGGCGGGTAGTAGACGTTTAAACAGGGCGGAGGCCTCCGCCGTAACCCGGGCTAATTCATCTGCGTCGTCGCGGGCCCGCCAAATCGACGCGTATACCCGCCGGGCGTCGCCCCCTCCACAAGCCGCCAGCGTACATATAAACGGGGGGCGTACGCCATCGTTTAAAAGCTCGAGTTCGGCCAGCTTGACACATGCCCGCGCGAGGGCTTCGCCGGCGTCGGACGGATTGGCATCCGCTAACGCTACCTCCACGTCCCGCAACGCGGCTGCGGCTTCGGCCGCGGCGGCCAACTTCGCCCGCGGTAAGTCGCGGTTAAACATCGGCTCGAGCGCCCGAAGGGCATCTGCCAACCTACCATGCCGGTCGAGCGCTATAAAAGATTCCCTTAAAGCTATTTTAAACGGCGTCACCGCGCCGGTCGTTAACTCCTCCAGAAACTCCTTGCGCGAAGCAACGCGCACGCGGAACCACGTCCGGCCACAGGCCGCGCGGAAGACCGGGCTGCCCGCGGCGTCGGCCTCCCCGGTTACGACGACGACGTCCGCTTCGGGGGCGAAGTACGGAAGACCGCAAGCCCTACCGAGTAACAATACACCCTCGATTCGTTCGTCCGCGGCCCACCCGCGGAGGACGTCGAGGATGTCTTCCTTATACTCCTCCGAGATACCGGGCGGTAAATTAATCGCGGGCGTAGTCATACGAAAGCAATATGGTTATCGATACCAGTCGTCCGGTGGGGGTATATAAAATATAATATCCGCCACGTACCAGGCGGCAACCGGCTCGTCGTCGCGAGTCGCCGGCTTGTAACGGATAGTATGCGCCGCCTTACGGGCCGCCTCCTCGAGGGCGAGCCAACCGGGCGAATCCGCAACGACTACGTCGCGCACGTCGCCGTACTCGTCTATGCGAAGCACAACCTTTACCGTCCCCTGCGCCCCGGCCTCGCCGGCTATCTTCGGATAAACTGCTTCCGGTTCGGAAAGCAATACGGGCGGCATATCGAATTGTTTGTTTACTTCTACCAGCAGACGGTCGAAGTCGCCGAGGGCAATCGCCTCCGCCAACGTCGTGGGCAGGTCCGCGGCCCAAACCGCGGCCGCCGCGCCGAGCGATAAAATAATCACGCTGCGCGGAAACCGCACTTCTCATTCCGCCTTACGCATCTCGTCCAATTTAATCTCGACGAATTTTCCGTCGGCTTCCCACTTCCGGCTGGCCGGGAAGTTTATGACACGCGGGATAAAGACTACCTCGGCCGCCGAGGCCGCGCCGTCGAAGGTCCAACTCCACTCCCAACTCCTAGCGTTATCGCGGAGCGGGAAGTGGAACTCCTCACTATCCCGAAACAATTCATTACCCGCAGCATCCCAGACCAAAACGTCGAACGCAAACGACATAATCGGATCGTCGGTCGCGTTTTCGAAGACGGCGAAGACCCACAGTTTTTCCGCGCCCTCGGGGTTTATATTAGCATAGTCGGCGGGTTTATACTTTGCGCCGGCGGCCCCGTAAACGGCGACGAGCTTCGTCACTCGAACCGGACAGGCCAGTTGGGCTACGACACACCCCTCGACGTCGGCCGCGAAACCGGACGCGCCACACGTCAAAAAAGCCACGAAAACGAACACCCAAGGATAGACCCTTAACCGCATCGTGCTCGCCTCCTTCGCCCTATTATAAATAGCTGGGCGAATTTTGTCAAAAACAAATCAATAGTCTCCCGCGCGCCGCCCCGCGTACCGGCCGGCGATCGGCATAAAAAAAGCCGGGGTAATCCCCGGCCGAACCTCGTTTTAGAGGCCTATATACGGAACTGCATTACGATACTATACCACACGCCTACCGGTACGCCCTGTTGCTTTGCCGGTTTGAACTTACACTTCATCGCCGCCTTCTTGGCGGCCTTGTCCAGGGCGGGTAGGCCCGGCGACGACTGGACGATAGCGTTACGCACGTTACCCGAGGTGTCGATATAGACCAATAGGACGACGTCGCCCTCGACCTTGGAGTCGCGCGCGATATCCGGATATACGGGTCGTTGTTCGTAAACGATGACGGGCGGCTCCGAATATTCGACTATCCTTACCTCGTCCCACGGGTTCTTCCCGGTGTCCTCGACCTCGATGTTTTCCTCTACGATGATCTCGGTGCCTTCGCCGAACCCCTCGCCGTCGCTTGCGCCGATGGCGTCGGACATCGTATCGGCTTCCGCCAACTCGTCGGGAACCGGCAACGGCACCTCGCCCACCGCACCCTTGGCTTCCAAACCCTTGGGAGCTTGTTCGGGTTCCAGCTGCTCGATGGAGGGCGGCGGCGGTAAGTCTTCGTAAGTTTTCTTGACGACTTTTAAGTTCAGCTTCCCGCCGCCCATCTTAACGTCGCCTCTCTTGCCGAGAACGTCCTTAGGCATCTCAGCCACACCCCAGATGCCGAAATGGAAAGCGACTGATATCATAAAGGTATAGCGGAACAGGCCGCCGGCGAGCCTACTTTTTAACTTCGCTTGAGGATCCTCTACTTTTTTCGCCACGGCTTAGCCTCCTAATATTCGAAAGTTCTTTTCTTACTTTTAGATTCTAACCCAAGTCGCCACGGGTGTCAAGTTCAAACCTCTCCCTTTACTTCGACGTGATTATACGCCTTCTGGTTTAACTTTCGAAAAGGCCGGCGTTTAACCCGGCCCGATTCCCCACTCCGTCCTAAAGCCGGAATTGCATTACCAGGCTATACCAGACGCCTACCGGGGTACCTTGTTGTTCCGCGGCCCTGAACTTGCACTTGTACGCGGCTTCTGTCGCCGCTTCCTCCAACGCCGGCAGGCCCGGCGACGACTGTACGATGGCGTTCCGGACGTCGCCTCTCTCGTCGATATAGACCAGAAGCACGACATCGCCCTCCATGCCGGAATCGCGTGCTATGTCCGGATACTCGGGGCGGCTTTGGTAGACTAACGAGGGGGCCTTAGAGACGGGTACGAATTCTACGCGGTCGGGCGACGCCGACACGGGTCCCGCTACGACCACACCCGGCGTTTCGACGATTATACGGCGTCCGGCATCTACGAACGCGTTGCCGCTACGCGCGTGCGCATCGGGGATGGTATTGGCCTCGGCGTATCTGTCGGGCACCGGCATCGGTATTTCGCCCACGTCGCCCTCAGCCGACGCTCCCTCGGGCATCCGCGGCGGCTCGGCGTACTCAACCGAGGGCGGCGGCGGTAGCTCCTCGTAAGGCCACGTTACCGATATAATCGTGCGGTCTTCTTCGGGCCCGACGACGGCGCGGCCTGCCGCGGGGCCGCCCGGCCATCCTACCAGAGCCCATACGCCGAAGTGCAGCGCCAACGAGAACGCGAATGTGTAGCGGAATAATTTGCCGGAGAGGCGGCGTTTTAACTTCTCGCCCGTTTCCTTCGTCTCGTTTGCCACGGTATCACCTCCATATCTCCCGTAAATCGCCAGCTAACGCATCGAAATTTAGGTACAACATTAGCCGGGCGCCAATCACCTTCTCCTTCAATTAGACGCCCGGCCGCGCGAGGGGTTTTAATACCGTCTGGACTTTATTGTGTTCGCGAAACCTCGATATTCACGAAAATAATTCTCCCTTCGACGACGTCGATATTAACTATCGGTTGTACCGAACGCACGCGCTCGCCCTCGTCGGAGACGCCGTAGACCTCGAGAAGATAATAACGGCCGGCCTGGAGCTGTGCAAAAGAATATTCGCCGTAACCGTTCGAGCGGGCGCGATGGGACGGCACCCCCTTGGCGTGGGAGGCGGCGTCGGCATACAAGTTTACCGCAGCGCCGCCGACGGCGCGGCCGTTCCTCAGCACCTTCCCCATAATGATCCCCTTTTTGGCAGCCGCCAGCACCTTGGCATCGGGAAGGGCGTATCGTCCGCCGGAGAGTTTATCGAGCTTCATGGCCGCCACGGCGTCGTGGGCCAGCGGCAGCGCGGCAAAAAAATCATCCTGCGCCGCGGCAACGGTAGCGGTATAACCGACGCCGCCGCCGATAACGTAAAACACCAGTCGCGTAACGGGACTGTCCTCGGCCTCGTAAAGCCTCGTGGTCATCTCCGCCAGGAACTCCCGTTCCTCCGGTATCGCACCCGATTCGTCGCCTTCGCCGCCGGCTAGATCGACCGGCCTTTGGGCTTTGGCCTTTTCGTATTCCTCGCGCGCTCTATCCACCCCTTCGGCGTCGTCGTAAACGAAAGGCTTCAAAACGTCGCGTTTCGCCTCGGCAAACGCCGGGTCGTCGACGAGGCCGGCCACGGTCACTCCCCTGGCCGCGAGGCCCCGCGTCCGCTCGACCTTGTCCGCGAATTCGCGTACGTCTTTTTTCTTCGGCATTATTTGGGCCGTGACCGTAATTTTCAAAAGGCCCAACGAATCGCTAAGGGCCACGAGCCCGTCCTTGGGCCTACGCTCGAGCTTCCAGCCTGCGGGAACGTCGAAGTAGATGCCGAACTCGCGGCTGGCGTAATGCTCGGGCTTGGATTGGCCTAAAGAAGCCGTCGCCGAAGCCAGCACCGATAAAAGCACTATCTCTTTACGCAAACGCATACTCTTTCGGGCAATTAAACTCGGGTGACGGCGCGAAGTCAATCCGCCTCGTCACGGAATCGCGCCGCGACCAGGTAACCGGCGGTAAACCTTTACAAACGTACCCTTTTATGATATAAACGCCGTCGTCAGCTGGCCCCGTCGTCTAGCCTGGCCCAGGACACCGCCCTTTCACGGCGGCGACGCGGGTTCAAATCCCGCCGGGGTCAAAAAACCCTCCCGCCAGGGAGGGTTTGGCTTTTTACGGCGCCCCCTGGAGGGCCGCCGCCTTATAGGGCGGCGCCGCTATTGTTTGATATCGACGACTTTACCCGAGGCGCCGATAGTTACGTTGCCGGTGTCGTAGTACCACTTCTTCGCGTTGCCGATTTTTTCAACGCGCATCGGCGGCCCCCACGCCTCGCGCACCATCTCCTCATTGAAACCGAGACCTATCTTTTCGTCCACGATGGCGCTGCAGGACCCCCAATCCCAATTATATTGTTCGTGCAAACGTCCCACGCGAGCGCATTTCCCGGTAGGACACGTCACCGCGACTTCGATTTCGCCCGGCACCGTATCCGCGAGTTTTCGTTCGATCTTGATTATTTTAGTAACGGCGCCGCGATCGGCTAAACACGCGGGGCATTTCTGGTTTTGGACCTGTTCAACGGTAACGATTTCAACGCCGCACTTGGGGCAATAACCGTCGACCACTTCGACGCCGAGCTGTTCGGCCAGGTCGCGGTCGACTTCCATCTCGCGCGTATCGTCCCGGTAAACTTTGCCGCACTCTTTACATTTGTACTGCGTCCCGGTAACGACTTTCTTTTTACTCGAACACGAGAGGCAAAGCGCCGCGACAGCCGCGATCACCATAAAAAGCTTAACGTACTTGGTCATATTCTTTCTCCTCGATTAAGCTTACGGCCTAGGCATCCCTACATCCTATTATAAAAGATACGCCCGAGATTTGCAAGACCGAACGGGGGCCATCCTTCACAGGGGACCGTCACTCGTTCAGAATTCATAAAGCTCAGGATGAGTGGTTCTGAACCGACGGTGCATCCAGTGATAATGGTCGGGGTATTGCCGGCAGTACTTTTCGAGTAAGTCGGTATACAATTGAGTTATATTCGCGATATCAGTTTCCGCATCGCCGGTCAGCGTCGGCTCGATGGCGTCCTGCATATAAAGAGTATTGTGGCGGTTGGAATCGCGGACCGTAAAACCGGCGCAGATAGCGGCGCCCGTCCTGGCGACGAATGCCGCCGGCCCCTTGGGCGTCGACGCCGGGTGGCCGAAAAATTTTACTACTACGCCGTCCGCGCCGGCGTCCTGATCCGATAGTAGCGCTACCATACCGTTCGCCTTGAGGACCCTGAATACCCCTTTCGCCGCTGCGCCGGTGTGGATCAGGCCGATGCCGGCGCCGGCACGGATTTTATTCATAAAGTCGTCTACGCGTTTATTGTGCTGTTCGCCCACTAGGTAGTTAATCGGGTACCCCGAAAGGCGGATGGCGGCACCCATCTGCTCCCACGAGCCGAAGTGGCCGGTAAAGAGCAACGCCCCCTTCCCCGCCGCCAACGCGTTGTCGAACGACCTACGGTTCACGATGGTATTGTACTTTTCCAAATTGCGGGGATTAAGCCTAGGTATGCGTCCGTAATCGATCATGGCCTTGCCGAAATTAACGAACGATCGCCGGGCCACGCGCTTCACCCAACGCTCGTCGGCCTCCGGAAAACACAGCCGGAGATTCGCTTGCGCTATGCGCCGGCGGCGGCCCCACAACGCGTATACGAGCCGGCCCGTTAGGCCGCCCAACGCCACCGCCCACGCCGCCGGTAATATACTGGCCCACGCGTACGTGCATACAACGAACGCGTACTCGAGCAAATACTTCAACTTCTTACGCTTCGTCACCGTGGTTTCCTCGGAGCCGCAAAGACGAAATTATACGGTCTAAAAAGTCGTTGAGCACGTCGAAGTTATCCAGTATCTCCACGGATTGCTCGAGAACGTACGTCAGGACGGACGGCCGCCAACCCTCAAGCCGGGCCTCATCCTTGGCCGTCGTAACAAGGAAGTCGCACCCGGCCACCAGCGCCGTACCCTCCGCGTCGGCGAGGTCGGCGTGCGTGAAGCGGTGGTGGTCGGGGAAAGGCCTGCGCCGCGCGACAACCGCCCCCGCCTCGGCGAGGTCTTCGGCGAAGGAATCGAAATCAGCGATGCCGGCGAAGGCCAGGACTTTAGCGCCCTCCAGCCTGTTCAACGAAAGGCGTTCCTCGCGGTTCAAAGGCCTTAGGTGCGCCGGCGAGAATTGTACCTCCACCTGAGGCGCGGTTACGCCCAATCTGCTTAACAGCTTCCGCCAACGGTTACGGTAGTCATCCTCGCGGCACTTGGTAAACACGATAAGGTCCGCTTCCGCCGCCGCCGCGGCCCCCTCCCGATAATAACCCGCCGGGAAGGTCGGCCCGGGCGGCCGCCTCGCCTCGAGCAAAAGGAAATTTAAATCCTTTTTAACGCCGGGGTTTTGGAACGCGTCGTCGAGCAGTATTATCTGAGCGGCGAAAGTCTGGATGGCCCACTCCGCCGCCGCCGCGCGGTCCTCGTCCACGACAACCGTAACCTGGGGGAGGGCCCGCGCCGTCATGAGCGCTTCGTCGCCCGCCCGGCTCTCCCCCACCTTGATAACGTCGCCGCCGCGGCGAACGACGACGCGCCCCTTCGAGTCGCGGCCGTAACCGCGCGATATAACCGCCACGTTGGCGCCGTGGTTTACGAGGTACTGAGCTAGGAATATTACGAAGGGGGTTTTACCGGCGCCCCCCAACGCGAGGTTGCCGACGCCGATAACGGGCCGGGACAACCTGCGCACATTGAAAACGTTCTTGCGGTACAAGAAACGACGCGCCGCGGCGCCCCCCTGCCAAAGCCACGCCAGCGGCCTGAGTAAAAAACCTGCCAACGCGTTGCGAGTCAAAGCGCGGTGCGTCTCGTAGAGTGCCGGCGCTCGAACCATTACGCCCTCGGCCCCTTCAAATAACGCCGTAAAACGGCTATCGACCTCTTCGACGCTCCTATCATCTCGCGCGCCACGCCGGCCGCTTCGTCGCCCAATACGTTTCGTACTTGCGCGCTGGCATAGATCTCCCTCAACGCGCCTAGTAGTTCCGTCTCGTCCCGGACCTGGACGCCCCCCCGCCCCGCCAACCGCGCCGTCTCGAGCGGGAAGTTCTCAACGTGCGGCCCCCACAACGTAACGCACCCGTGGTACGCCGCTTCCATCATATTTTGGCCGCCGCGCGGAACGAATGAACCTCCTATAACCGCTACCGCGCCCAAAGGATAAAGGCCTCCTAACTCGCCCAGGGTATCGAGTACGACGGCGTCCACCGGCCTCTTAACCGGCAGTTGGCCCCTACGGGACGCGTCGATACCTTTACGCGCAAGCAACGCCGCGATCTCGCCGGCGCGTTCCGGGTAACGGGGCGCGACGAACAACTTAAGGCTTTCCCGCTCCTGGCGTAACCGAAGGTATACGTCCGAAAGCATTCCCTCTTCGCCGGCGTGCGTACTGGCCGCTATCAAAACGTCGTCGCGCTGCGGATTACCCAGGGCTTCGGCGATCAATTCGGCAACGTCGGGGCGCGCCGCCGTCTCGTAATTGTCGTATTTCAAGTTGCCGGTGACGGCTACATCCCCAGAATCCACGCCCATCGCTTCGTAGCGGCCGCGATACTCCTCTTCCGCGGCGCAAACGAACTTAAAATTTCGGAACAACGGCCCGAAAAGCCAGGCCGTCCGCCGATACCGTCTCAAGCTCCGCGGCGTGAAGCGGCCGTTGACTACCCCTACCGGCACGCCTCGCCGCGCCAATACGAATAATAGGTTAGGCCAATAGTCGCCCTCTACTAACAAGACGAGCGCGGGCTTAAGCCTGTGTACCGTCGCCGCTACGCTAGGATAAAGGTCGAAAGGCAAAGCGAGGTGGTGGTCGGCGGCTACTTGCTTGGCGACCTGTCGCCCGCCGGAAGTAAACGTAGTGAGCACGATTTCGAAGCCGGGAAAACCGCGCCGGAGTTCCTCCGCGAACGCGCGTACGGCGAACGCCTCTCCGACCGAGGGAGCGTGAAGCCAAATAGACTTATTGAGGCGCGGAAGGCGAAAGCCGAGGCGTTTGAAGAACCGCCCGCGAAACTCACGCAGGGCCAACGCCGGCAACCACAAAATGGCGAACGAAACGTGAAGCAGTAGGTTATAAAATAAGAACGCGAGCCAGAACCGCCCGCCCCACCGCGCCCCTTCTCCTCCGCCCCCGGATGATTGGTGAAGCCCGGCCACTTAACTCTCGCGATCGCCCGCGAGCTGGGCGTGCAGGAGACGGGCGTAGACGCCGTCTCGCCTTATCAGTTCGTGGTGGTTCCCCACCTCGACGACGCGCCCCCGGTCGAGCACGACGATGCGGTCGGCGCGGCGGACGGTCGATAGGCGGTGGGCGACTATGAAAGTCGTCCGCCCGGCCATCAGCCGCTCCAGCGCCTCGCGGATGAGCGCTTCCGACTCAGCGTCGAGGTGGGACGTCGCCTCGTCCAATATCAGGATGCGCGGGTTTTTGATGAGGGCCCGCGCTATCGCGAGACGCTGCCGTTGGCCGCCCGATATCTGAACGCCCCGTTCGCCGATGTACGAATCGTAACCATCGGGAAAAGCCATTATAAAGTCGTCGGCGTTGGCGGCGCGCGCCGCGGCCCGCACGTCGTCTACGCCGGCGTCCAACTTGCCGTACCTTATATTATTCAAAACGGTATCGGCAAAAAGTATCGACTCTTGAGGAACGAGGCTGATCTGATCCCGGAGGGAGTCGAGGTCGTAGTCGCGGATATCATACCCGTCGATCGTTAGCGACCCGCTGGTGAAGTCGTAGAAACGCGGGAGAAGGCTGACCAGCGTCGTTTTCCCCGCCCCGGAAGGCCCCACGACCGCGATGACTTCGCTCGGGCGGATGCCGAGCGTCACGCCCTCCAGAACGTAGGTCTTACTGTCGTACGTAAACGAAACGTCGTCGAAACCGACCGCCCCGTCGACGCGGCGCTTCAAATCGCCGGTGCGCCAGAGTCGCCGCTCCTCAGGTTCGTCTATCACCTCGTAGACGCGGCTGGCCGCGGCGAGCGCGCGTTGGACGAGCGCCGTCACCCGGCCGAGGACCTTTACCGGTTGATAGAGAATGACGACCAAGCCGGTGAAGCCGAGAAGGGTCCCGGTGGTCATGCGGCCGGACAAGACTAGATGGCAACCTACCCAGAAGAACCCGGCGATGCCCAGACCGCTCACGACCTCCATCAACGGACGGAGTATGGACTCGATCTTGACGCCGTACATCCAGGCCTTGAACGTCTCCCAGTTGCGGCGCAGGAAACGCATCCGCTCGAATTCCTCGCGCCGGAAGGATTTTATCAATTTTATGTTCTGCAGCGTCTCGGATAACAACGCCGTCAGCGAACCGAGCTCGGTCTGGAAACGTTTCCCCGCCTTACGGCTCTTGCTGCCGAGATTGTTGATAATCCAACCCAACGCCGGGAAGGTTATTAAAACGAGCAACGTAAGCTTCCACGAGCGCGCGAACATCACCACCAGTACTATGACGAGCGTCGTTAAGGCGGAGGTGATATCCTTCAGCGCGTTCGCCGTATCCTGGAGGACGTTGACGTCGTTGGTGACGCGCGAGACGACGTCGCCCGATCGCCGCACGTCGTAAAAGCGAAGGGGCAACATTAAGAGGTGGTTAAAGACTTTCTCCCGGATGTTGAAGACGACGCGCTGGCCGGCGTACGAGATTAGGTAAGACCTCAGGAATATGAACGCGCCCGATAAGAGGATAACGACGAGGACCCACAACGGCAAGAAGTTCACCACGACCAGGCGCGGCTTTTCGAAACCGAGCAATAACAGGTTGAACAACAATTGGTCTTTTTTCCCCGCCAGCACGTCTATGATCTGGCCGATAATAATGGGGAGCGACGCTTCGAAAGAAGAGGCCAGCGCGGACGCGACCATCCCCACCAGCAAAAGGTGCCAATACCGCGCCGCGGCGGCGAAGAGGCGGCGCGCGACGCCGGGCTGGCGGGGTTCCTTCGGTTGCAGGTCGCTAACCATTAGGCGATAGCGTCCAATACTAAGCGCGCGGCGTACGCGGGCGCGCCGGCGCCGTCACCCGAGATAGCGGACGGCGGCCGCAACGCGTCGCGGACCGCGGCGTAATCCGCTACGATCTGCTTGCGCAGAGGCTCGTCGGTTAAAACCCTAGTCGTTTCGTGCGCGATCAAGTCGGCCTTTACGTCTCCCTGCAGCAATTCCGGGACTATAGGCTTACGGGCGATTATATTAGGTAAGCCCAGGTGCGTCACGTATACGAGACGCCGGCCCAGCTCCCACGTAAGAAGATTGACTTTGTACAATATTACGGCCGGCGTACCTAGAATAGCAAGTTCCAAGGAAGCGGTGCCGGAGGCGACTATAGCAGCATCCGCGGCGGCCATCAAGTCGACTACCGCCTCATCCGTAGTCCGCACGCCCGCCGGCAGCGGCGCGTACGTCGTCAATATATCCGCGCCCAGCGAACGCGCCGGTGCGACGACCGGCCTAACGTCGGGCACGCGTTCCATTATACGCGGCAGCGCCTCTGCCACCGGCGGCCAAAGCGCCGCAATCTCCTGGCGACGGCTGCCCGGAAGGATCAATAACAACTTCTCGCCCTCCGCTACGTCCAGCGCCGCCCTTACGTCGCGACCCGACGGCTTCGTGATGTCGAGCAGCGGATGGCCCACGAAAGTTACGGCCGCGCCGGCGCCGCGCCAAAAGTCGACTTCGAAAGGGAAAACGGTTAACACAAGCTCGAGGTCCCGGGCCAAACGCTTGCCGCGGTGCCGGCCCCACGCCCACAACTTAGGCGGTATATAATAAAACGTCTTCAGGCCGGCCCTTTTGGCCCGCGCCACCAGGCGCGCGTTGAAACCGCCGTAATCTATTGCGACCAACGCGTCGCCGTCGGCCGCCATCGCACCCACCAACCGGTCCAAATCCCGCCGGAACCGGCCGAGCCGGCCAAGCACTTCAACAAAGCCTACGACGCCGTGACCTTCGCTCGCGACCACGGCCTCGACGCCGGCCTCGCGCATCCGGGACCCCGCCATCCCCGCCAGCTCGATCTCGGGAGCGAGCCTTTTAAAGGCTTGGGCGAGATGAGCGCCGTGAAGGTCGCCCGATTCCTCGCCCGCCGCCAGGTACATTTTCATAACGTAATCAGCTCGGCCGCAACCTCGCGACTGCATCCTCGAATGCACGGAGGGCGCGCTCGACGTCGGCGTCGTCCAAATCCAAATGCGTGACGGCGCGTATGCGGCGGGGCCCGACCGCGTGGACCAATATGCCGGCTTCCTCGAGGAAGTCAGTCAGGGCCGCGGCCGCGACGGCCTCGTTAACGACGTCTACCATTACGATATTGGTTTGCGGGGGCTCGACGGCGAAGACGGCTATGTCGGCTAACCCTTCCGCCAGGGCGCCGGCGCGGCGATGGTCGTCGGCAAGCCGGTCCACGTTGTGTTCGACGGCGTAAAGGGCGGCGGCGGCTAATACGCCGGCCTGCCTCATCGCGCCGCCGAAAGAACGCCGCACCATAATCGCCTCTTCGACGAACTCGCGCGTGCCGCACAGGCAGGATCCGACCGGCGCCCCCAACCCTTTGGAGAAGCACACCGATACGCTATCGGCACAGGCGGCGTACGCCGACAAGGGGACACCGGTGGCGACGGCCGCGTTCCACAAACGGGCGCCGTCGAGGTGCACCGGGATGCCGCGCGCTCGGGCCTTCTCGCCGACGTCGGCCATAACGTCGAGCGGGTAAACGGTACCGCCCGCGCGGTTATGCGTGTTCTCGAGACATATAAGGCCGGTGCGAGGAAAGTAATCGGCGACGGGGCGTATCGCCCCTTCCACGTCAGCCCACGTCAAGACGCCGCGTTCGCCGGCGACGGGGAACAGCTGGATGCCGGACCGTGCCGCCGCGCCGGCCATCTCGTAATGAAAGGTATGCCCTTCCGCGTCGCAAATCGCCTCGGCCCCGCGGCAAGCCGCCCTCACCGCCACCTGGTTTGACATCGTGCCGGAGGGCATAAAAAGGCCGGCCTCTTTACCCAATAGCTCGGCCACTAGCTTCTGGAGACGGTTAACGGTCGGGTCTTCGCGGTAGACGTCGTCGCCGACCTCGGCCCGAGCCATCTCCTCCCGCATCGCGGGCGAGGGCTTAGTAACCGTATCGCTACGTAAGTCGACCGTATTCGCCATCGCCTTAAGCCACCGAACGAAATACTATCATATCTAAATACTTGCCGCAACAAATGCGTAAAACCGGCCCGAAGGCCGGTTTGCAAACGCTTTTAAGTCTCCCGATTAAAGGTTAATCCTCGACGCCAAGTCCCATGCGCCGGGGATTTTCCAAAACTCGCCTTGCAACGTCTTGACCAACGCGACTATTTGGACGACGAAGATGAGAAGCCCCACCAGCCCGCCCCCGAATAACGGGCTGATGAAACAAGAAAACGTCGACACTAACGCGCCGGCGATGAATAATACCATCGCCTGTTTGCCGTGGGCGCGGCAGAACCGGTTCCGGGGTTTTACGACGAGCGGTATAAAGAACAACATCCAGAGGTAACCGATCGCCGCGAGCGCTTTGCCGTCTTCTACTTCTTCGGGCGTAAACTCGGCGTCGTTCGCCACTAGAACGTGAGCTTCTCAGCTATCGCGCCGAAGAGGGGCAACTTTTGGTATTTACCGTTGAAAGCCGCGATCAAGCCCATGATCATGCATACTAAGACGAAGATACCCCAAAGCCATCCGATGAACGGGATAACGGCGAGTATCCAGGCAATACAGAGAACGAGCCCCTGTTTCGCGTGCGCGCGGCAGAATTTATTTTCGGGTTTCGCCAGGAGCGGGATAAGGAACAATATCCCCAGGTATCCTATCCCCGCGAAAGTTTTTCCGTCTTCGATTTCCTCTGCCGAAAATTCCAGCGATGTCGTTTCCGCCATACCGCTTTACCTCCTACGTTTTAACGGTCGGTACTAAAACCGTACGTTTACGCCGCAATCTGTGAAAACGTTATTAAAAATTCAGTTTTTCGGCCAACGGTGCGATAACGGGCATTTTCCAGTATTCGCCTTTCAGGGCCATCACGAGGCCCCAAATAGACAAGCCCACCGCGCAGACCCAGAACGCGAGCCAAAGAACCAAGCTGATGGCCTGACCGGCGCAAGGTACTAAACCGAGGACGAAGCTCAGTATGACCAAGACTATAACGCCGATGACCTCCAGGCCGAAGAGGACCGCGCCCTGCTTGCCGTGGAACTGGCAAAACTTGTTCTCTTTCTTGGCGAGCAACGGCACCAAGAAGAGGATGCCGAGGTACCCTACGGCGGCGAGCGTTTTCCCCTCTTCTACTTCGGCCGGTGACGCCGTTCTTTCTTCCTGCTCTTCGCCGTTAGACATATCTTACCTCCGGAATATTATCCGCTTCTTACCGCGCTACGCTCATCGCGCGAGCCCCTGTACGCCAGCACGATCAACGCCAGTTTTATCGCCGCCACGACGCCGATAACCGGCGTAAAAGTTACCGCAGGCCAACCCAGCTTAACGCGAACGACGTCGAATAAAACGAAACCCACGGCCTCCCAGGCGAATACCGTGACGCCGCGGCGGCCGTGTCGCGCTACGTCGCCCCGCCCGTACAGGAACGTGAACAGGCCGAGAAAAGCAACGTACGATACGCCTCGCGCGACGGCTTCTCTCATCTGGCAGCGAATATTAACAAAAGCATACGTTAGGACGCAAGGTAAATATACACCCGCGTACGTCACGATTCTCTTTAGCCCGCCCCAGGCGTAAACGCCTTCAATTTCGCGACTACTTCGTCGATTACCCAATCGGGCGTCGACGTCCCGGCGGTAACTCCTACAGCTTCAGCAGCGCCGAACCAATCGGCCTTTAGCTCCGCGGCCGTCTCGACGTGGTGGGTTTCGGCGCCGGCGCGACGGCATATTTCCGCCAGGCGGCCTGTGTTGGCGCTTTTGCGGCCACCCACTACGACCATCACGTCAACGTCGCGTGCGAGCTCGAGCGCGCCCTTTTGGCGTTTTGCCGTAGCGTCGCACAAAGTGTTGAAGATGCGAATTTCACGTCCCTTGTCGAACAAAACGTCGACGATGCGCCGGCAGGTAGTCACGTCGTGAGTTGTCTGTATCACGATGCCCATCTTTTCGGTGCGGGGGACGGCCGCGGCTTCTTCCTCGGAGTTGACGATAATGGCGGCCGGGCCCGCGTACCCCGCTATAGCCTCGACCTCCGGATGGTCGCGGTCGCCGATTATGACCACCTCGTAACCCTCGCGGGCGAGGGTCGCGGCCCGTTGTTGGACCGCTTTAACGGTAGGGCAGGTCAGGTCCAGTACTCCCGCCCCCTGAGCCTCCAGCGCTTTCAGAACCTCGGGTGGTAACCCGTGCGACCTTATGATTACGGTGCCTGTACCAACGCTCGCTGCGTCGTCGGCGACGCGCACCCCCATTTGCTCGAGCTGTTTAACCACTTGCGGGTTGTGTATTAACTCCCCCAACGTATACACCGGCCCGGGCGCCGTGGCCGCGGCCGCGAACGCCGCCGTCGTAGCACGTTTCACGCCGTAGCAAATACCGGCGTCCGACGCTACGACTATCCTCACGCCGACCCCTTCCCGACGACCCGGGCTTCGCCGCGCAACGCCGCGATGCCGGCCATAATTTCGGCGGCTATAACGTTGTAGGTCTCTTTGGATGCGGGCATCGCTCGATACCGCGCCATGTCGACCGGGGGCCCGAACGAGACCGTAACTTTAGCCCGCCGGGGAACCTTAACGCCGCGGGGCAGTACGTGAAACGTACCGTCGATGTAAACCGGCACTACCGGCGCCCGGGCCGCGTACGCCAACAAACCCGCGCCCGCCATCGGCTTTCGGAGGTCGCCGTCGTACGTACGCGTACCTTCGGGAAAATATAACACGAGCTTTCTCTCGTCGAGTTTGCGGAGTGCTTCTTTCAAGCCTCCGGCGGCCCACATATCGCGCCGGATGGGGAACGCGCCCCATGCCTTTATAAACGGGCCGCCGAACTTGCCGCCGAACAAATCCGCGCGCGCCATATAGTACATCACGCGCGGCGTAGCGTTTCCCAGTAGCGGCGGGTCTAGGTAGGAGGCGTGGTTGGCCGCGGCCAAGACACCCCCGCGCAACGGCAGGTGCTCCAGGCCCCTCGTCTCAAAATCGAAATAAATTTTCCCCAACGGCCAGGCGGCGAAGAAATGCGAAACGCGCCACAGCGCACAGCGCAAGAGATGTCCGACGTCAACGTGCACTATCCCGCGGTACGAGCCGCTTCACCTCTCTCGACGCATTCCACAATAAAATCGACTACCTCCTCGAACGCCATCGCCGTCGTATCGACGTATACCGCGTCTTCGGCGCGTCGGAGCGGCGCCGCGTCGCGAGCAACGTCGCGACCGTCGCGCGCCGCCAAATCCTTCTCAACCTCTTCGGCCGCGACGGCCTTCCCCATCGCCGCGAAGTCGCCCGCGCGACGCCTCGCCCGCTCGCCCGGCGACGCGTCGAGGTAGAATTTATAGGCCGCGTCCGGAAAAACGACCGTACCGATGTCCCGGCCCTCCACAACCACGCCCGGCGGTTTCGCCAAACGTCGCTGCAGCGGCAATAAAACCTCCCGCACCGCCGGCAACGCCGATATCGCCGACGCCGCGTCCGCGACGTCGCCGCCCGCGAGCTCGGCCGTTACGTCTTCGCCGTCCAACGCAACCAGCGGCTCACCATCGGTCAAGGCGTACCGCACTTCCGTTCTTTCAAACGCGCCCGCCAAACGCGGGCCGTCGTCCAGCGGGATTTCTTCGCGGAGGGCTTTTAACGCCAAAGCCCGGTACAGTTTGCCGGTTTCGACGAACGAAAAGCCGAGCCGGCGCGCAACGGCCTTCCCCACGGTACTCTTACCCACGCCGGCCGGCCCGTCCATGGTTACCACCACGGCGACGTCGCGGGCGTCACTAACCCCCAGGGCCGCAACCTCCTCTTCCGTAAGCTCCCGCCACTCGCCGGGCCGTAACCGGCTGAGCTTTACCGGCCCCACGGCGACACGGCGTAGCGCCTTTACCTTGTGACCCAAAACCGCGAACATTTGACGGATCATACGCTTCCGGCCGTAAACGGCGCTGACGGAAACGGTCGACCCCGCCCCGGACCGCTTTACGGAACCCACGTTCACCTTACCTATGTGGCCCTCCTCTAATTCGACGCCGCGCTCGAGCGCGGCTACGTCTTTTTTCGTTACGCGGCCCCCGACTACTACGACGTACTTCTTGACGACGCCGAACGAGGGGTGGGCCACGCGATGGGCAAACGAGCCGTCATCGGTCAACAGAAGCAAGCCTTCGGTATCGCCGTCGAGCCGGCCCACCGGCTTCAAGTCGCGCAGCTGCCGCGGCAGCTCGTCGCGGACCGTCCTGCGGCGGTGCGGGTCTCGCGTCGTCGTCAAAACGCCCCGCTTTTTATTATACGCTACGTACCGAAAGCGTCGCCGCGGCCTTACCTCCTTGCCACCGACCGAAACTGCCGCGTCGGGCGGAACGCGAAAAGCCAGGTCGTCGACGACGGCGCCGTCGACCGCGACGCGGCCTTCCTTCACCAACCGTTCGACGGCCCTTCGCGCGCCCAAGCCGCACATCGCCAGGTAGCGGTTGATGCGGATGCCGCGTTGGTCCCTCATTCCGCGGCTAACCCTCCGTCTCGGGCTCTTCCAACGACGGGAGGTCATCCAGGGCGGCAAGGCCGAAATGTTGGAGGAATTTCTTCGTGGTGCGATATCGGAAGGGGCGCCCGGGAGCGTCCTCGCGGCCGTCGGTCGTAACCAGCTTCTTCTCGAGCAAAGTCTTCAAAACGGCGTCGCTGTTAACGCCCCGGACCTCCTCGACGGCGACGCGCGTGACAGGTTGCCGGTACGCGATTATCGCCAGCGTCTCGACCGCGGCTCGGCTCAAGCGGGGCCCCTTCTCGAGGGGCAGCACCTGTTTGGCCCACAGCGCGTACTCGGGCCGGGAGAAGAACCGGTACCCGCCCCCCACGTACGCCAGCTCGACGCCGCGACCTTCGTACTCCCCTTGAAGGTCCCTAATCACCGCCCTGAGTTCGTCCGGCGCGGCGCCCGTTACCGCGGCGAGTTTCCTCAGGGGCAACGGGTCCGGCGTGACGAACAGCACCGCCTCGACCACGTTCTTGAGAGGTAAGTCCTGTCTTTCGTCGTTTGCGTTCATACCAGCGCCAACGTCGGGTATACCCATATCTCGTCGAAAGTGCGGTCCTGACGGACGCGGCACTCGCCGGCCCGCAAAAGTTCGAGCAACGCGAGAAAAGTAACAATAATAACGATACGCGACCCTTCGAAGAGCGCGTCGAAGCGGACGCGGCCGCCGGCGTCCTTAAGGCGGCGCCGCACGTACGTCAGCCGTTCATCGAGCGTAGGGCCGCGGCGTCCGGGGACCACGTCGCGCGCTTCGGGGGCGCGGGCCAACACTCCCCGGAGCGCGTCGAGGAGGATAAATATCGACTCGCCGGAGGCCGTCCCGCCGCTGAAGCGGCCGTCCCCCCCGGCGGGATATTTCGACGACTGCTCCTCTTCGCGGACCGTCAGCTCGCCCGCGGCGCCCTTGTACCGCTGGTACTCGAGCAATTGCGCTATCAAGGCGGCGCGCGGGTCTTCCGCGCCCTCGACCGCGGGAGCTTCCCCCCGCGGCAGAAGCATCGCCGATTTTATCTCCATCAGGGTTGCGGCCATAACGAAGAACTCTCCCGCGACGGCGAGGTCGAGCTCTTGCATTAACTCGAGGTACGTTATGTACTGTTCGGTTACGCGCGAGATGGGTATGTCGTAAATGTCGATCTCATCCTTCTGGATGAGGAACAACAGCAAGTCGAGGGGGCCTTCGTATACGGGCAGCCGTACGCGGTAATCCGTCACCTTTGACCCTCACCTCTCCCTGGTAAGGCGCACCGCGTCGTACGCCCGGTCGCAAGTCCGCTTCGCCACTTCGCGCGCGCGCCGAGCGCCGTCGTCGAGCACTTCGCGTAGATAATCCGGCCGTCGCTCGAACGCCGCGCGTTTCTCGCGGATGGGCTCGAGGTAATCGTTGACCGCCACGGCCAACGCCAGCTTGCAGTCGGTACAGCCGATGCGGGCTTGCTTGCAATCCTCGTAAACTCCTTCCGCATCCGCCGCCTCGTACAGCCGGCGATAGAAGTAAACGTTGCACTCGTCGGGGTGGCCCGGGTCGCGGCGATAGACGCGCTTGGGGTCGGTGAACATCATCTTTATCTTCTTCTCGACCTCCCGCGGCGGGTCTTTAATGAAGACGGCGTTGCCGTAGGACTTCGACATCTTACGGCCGTCCGTGCCCGGAAGTCGCGCCGTCGTCGTGAGCAGGGCTTGCGGCTCCACGAAGACCTCGCCGAAGAGATGGTTGAAACGCCGCGCCATCTCGCGGCTGAGCTCCAGATGCGGGAGTTGGTCCTCGCCCACCGGGACGGCGTTCGCCTTGTAGATAATTATGTCCACCGCCTGGAGGACGGGATACCCCAAAAGGCCGAAGGAGGCCGACTCGCCCAGGCCCAATTCTCTTATCCT
>JAUWLW010000019.1 GCA_030613505.1 Candidatus Zixiibacteriota bacterium | reverse complement strand
GTGGCGCCAGACCTCGCGGCCCGCGAGGTCGTAGACGGCCAGCTCTCCCGGGCCCGCCGCGGTTAGCGAGAACGTGAACGTCGTCTTCCCGCGCGTGGGGTTGGGTGCGTTCTGGTAGAGGGCGAAGGCCGCCGGCTTCGTAGGCAGCCGGACTTCCGCCGGCCCGAACGTCTCCCGGGCCCCGCTCAGGTCTAAGGTTTCGAGCCAGTAGCGGTATTCGTTGCCGGGTTGGACGTCTTCGTCTACGAAGAGATAAGGCGAGCGACCTTTTATGAGTTCGGCGTTGAGTTTTAACCGGTTATCATCTCCCGCGGCCGACGCTTCCGTCCGGTAGAGGTTGAAGCCGGCGAAGTTCTTCTCGGCCGAAGTAGCCCACGAGAGAGTTACGCCTCTTTCCGCCGGCCGCGCGCGGAAGTAGTCGAGGGCGATGCCGATATTGACCGTATTTTTCTGCAGCAACCAGACGTCCTTGTCGAAGTACACCCAGTATATCTCTTCGGGGAACGTGAACTCGAAGGTGTGGTTGCGCTCGCTAACCCACACGGTCTTGGTATATTCTTCGTCGCTTTGGGTGGCGAACGTGAGGTCCACCGGGCATTTAAAAAGCGGCGTCAGCGGCGTTACCTCCTGCACTTGCTCGAGGGTTATTTTTACGGTTTTGCCGCCCGATTTGACCCAGGAATATTTAAACTCGGGGTAGCCGGCTTTGTAGACCCACTGGTCGAAGTACCAATCGAGGTCGGCGCCGTACACTTTCTCGAATTCGTATTGTAGGTCGTCGGTGACGGCCGTCCCGTACTTGTGCGCGGCGCCGTAATCGTTCCAGGCGCGGTAGAAGTCTTCGTCGCCCATAAGGTGCCGGAGCATGTGCAATACCCACGCCCCTTTTTGATAGACGGTCGCGCTCCACGGGTACGTCGGGTCGTAGATGGGAAAGCGGCGCGACGCGTCTTCACGGAAGTAGCTGTTGGCGTACGAGCGCATGTGGCCGCGGAACGCGGCGTCGCCGTAGCGATACTCGGTGTAGAGCGCGTCGGCGTAGGTAGCCTGGCCTTCGTTCAACCATAAATCCTTCCACGTGCCGCACGTTACCATGTCGCCCCACCAGGCGTGGGCGAGCTCGTGGGCCAGGAGGTGGTCGCCGTTGTGGTGGGGGCCTATGTAGCTGGCGCGGATGAAGGTGCAGGTCTGGTTCTCCATCCCGCCGAAGTTGGTCATATTCACCGCGGCCACGCCGTACTTCTCCGCCTTGAACGGGTAGTCGCCGAACTTGGCGGCGAAGCAGTCGAGCATGTCGGGTTGGTGTTCGAAGAAAATCGGCGCCGCACTTACTTGATGACCGTAAATGAAATAATTTACGGGCATGCCTCGCCACGTTTGGTTGAAGCTGGTGTAGTAATCGGCGCAGGCGATGGCGACCAGGTAGGTAGCTATGGAGTAACGTGACGCCCAGTGGAAGAGGCTGCTGTCTTTGCCGGCCGGCGCGCTCCAGGCGAGAAGGCCGTTGGAGGCCACGTACCAGTCGTCGCGGACCGTTATGTAGAGCTCGACGCCGTCGTCGGCCTTGTCGGCGGGGCGGTCGTTGCACGGGAACCAGTTGCGCGAGTAGCTCATCTCGGTGGAGGTGAAGACGCCGCCGGTAGTGAAGAAGAAGCCGCGGCCCGGCTTGCCGTTATACTCGACGTCGACGTCGAAATCTTCGCCGTTGGCCATTGGTCGGTCGAGCGTTATCGTCAAGAGGTCGTTTGCGTGGGTGAACGCGAGCGGCGTGCCGGCCCGGGCGACGCGCGTTACCTTTAGCAGCGTCGTGAAGTCGAACGAAAACGTCGTGAGCGACGCCTCCTTGCTCCGTACCCGTGTCGTCGTCTTCGCGTCGACCGTCAGAGCCCGGTCGTCTATAGTCATAGTGATGGTGTATTTGCGGACGTCGTAGTTTCCCGACGCTTTCGACGGGAGTAGCGGCCCTCGGGCCTGGGGTTCGAAGAGGTGACCGTAGAACAGCTCGTCCTGCGCGCTCGGTAGGTAGGGGGGTGGCGGCGTGGCGACGGCGGCCGCGGCGGCCGTAGATACGAGCGCGATTAATATCGTTCTATACGTTGACATGGATTCTCCGTAGCTATTTAAGCATTGTTTGCGCGGTGTGAATTCGCTTCCAGACAATAATTATAATTTAAATATGCGAATTGTTCCAATATAAAGTTAGGCGGGGCGCCGGCGGTATTTACGGGACGTCGGCCCGGCTCGCGGGGAGAGTTGCCGGGTTTTTTCAGTAAATCGGGATTGCGCAGGGGGAGCTTATTCAGCCGGTAGACGGGCGCGCGCGACGCGGTTGATGACGGTTGCCGCGGGATGCACCGCGAGGTACGCCAACGCCACGAGGGGGGCGTGTTTCCAAAAGAGCGTCGCAAATGCGCAAAGTACCATTACGGCCATCCGCGTCCCTTTGCTCGCGAGAGTGGGTCTGCCGGGTAGCTTCAGGCCGAGTTCGCCCGCTCGAGCGCCCGAGTAACTTACCAGGCCCGAGGCGACGACGGCTACGGCGCCGAGCGCGAGGACCGTCGGCACGTAGAGGGCGAACGGCGGCGGCGTCCGAACGAGGTATATCGTCGTTCCGAGGACCATGGCGCCGTCGACGACGCGGTCGAGCACCGAGTCGAGGTACGCGCCGCACCGGCTCGACGTCCCCTTCAAGCGCGCGAGCTGGCCGTCCACGCCGTCGAGGATTTGGGCCGCGGCGGCGACGACGCCGGCCTGCCAACCGTGGCCGAGCGCCAAGATGACGCCGGCGGCGGCACCCGAGACGGCCGACGCCGCGGTTACCGTCCAAGGCCGGACCCCCGGAACGCGGTTAAGCAGTAGACTTACCGGCGCGCTGAGGTAGCGCTTAATCCACCGGAGGACGAAGCGGTCGGTGGCCTTGTTGCGCCAGTCGAGCGGCCTGCCGTCCCAGGATTTCAGCTCGTCTGCCATAGGCCGTCGGCTAGGGTACTATAATCGGGGCGCTCGCCGGCGAGGTACGCGTTTGCGGCGCGTTCGGCCAGCGGCAGCGCGAACTCGTCGAGGAAGCGGCGCACCGCGCCTTCGTCGTACGGGACGGCCCCGTCCGCGTCGCGGTAGTTTTGACTCAGGACGCACTCGAGCTGACCCTCGCTCCGGCGCCGGCCCCCGCCGACGAGCTCTTCTATCTCGGCGGCCGACGAGACCTGCCGCAGCGGCAGCGACAGCTCGACGTCGAAACGCGCGAGGAGTTCGACGTACGCGTCCAGCGCCGTCGGTATCTGGTTGAGCTTGACGAGGCCGTCGTGGCTCTCCCGCTCGCCGGCCACGACTACGCGGCATCCCGTCATCTTCGCCAGCGGGACGCGGACGGCGTGGAGGTAGACGTGGCAGCCGATGCAGGGAGTGTAGAAGCCGAAGCGCCGGTATTGGGCGAGGACGTACCGACCACAGAGCAGGCGCCACAGCTCAGGCGCGCCCATAACGACCGGCTCGAGGACCTCTACGTCGGCCTTGACGGCGCGTAGCCACTCCCTTAAGTACTCGACCTTTTTAAAGGGCAGTCGCCAATCGCCGAACTCGGTGCCCGTATACGCGATCGTGGGGAGTAAGAGGTCGTGGTCGGCGTCCGCGGCGGCGCGCAAGGCCGCGGCCAGGCTGTCGCGGCCTGCGATCTCTACTACGGCCGGCTCGGCCGCGGCGCGGAGGTGCTCTACGGTTTCGGCCGGGAGCATCCACGCCGGGAAAGACGTAACTAACTCCGGCCTATCTAATAAAATATCGCGGTAGCGCGGGTCCATAAAAGTACCCTTTGAGCTGGCCATTAATTATAAGTAACGGCGCGAAATTCCTCAAATAGAGCTTTTACGCACTTGAGCGCCGTGTTCACCAAGTAAGTAAAAATTCCACCAGGACGTGACCTATAAAGCCGGGCCAGATGCTGCCGGTCCGGCGGCGTAACGTCAAGCTGAGGAAGCTAATCGCGAGGGTTAGGCCGATGAACGTCGCCGCCTCGAGCGCGTTCAGGCCGGGGAGGAACGGGGCGTACCAGACGGTGCCAGCCAACGTTAAAAGCGCGACGAGTACGTGGTTGGCTGCCGCGGGCGCCCGCGGCCCGGCGATCGCCGTCGCAAAGCCGTATACGAATCCCGGCCACAGGAGCTCCCACGCCAGCGGCCCGAGCGTGAAGAAGAGTGGCCCGATTCCCGCGAACGGGCTCGAGTAGAACGGCTTGACGTGGTTGACGGCCACCGCGGCCGCGGCGACGGCGACCAGGGCCACGTAGCCGTATAGGGGCCACCCGGCTCCTTTCATCCGGGGGACGCCGACGCCGGTGAACCGTCTGAATAATAGGACGCCGACGGCCAGGAGGAAAAGGTGTATGCCGTCCCGCAACGCGTCGCCGGAGAAGAGGTGGGAATGGTAGAAGCGCAGGCCCCTCATCCACGCGTACGCGGCGACGCGCCACACGGCGTAGCTGTACGCGAGCGCGACCACGAGGAGCGCGCCGACGGCCAGCGCCCGACCTAAACCGGCGGCGTATTCGCGGTAGCGCCTCGATCTGCGGCCGGCGTTCACGTCCGCGATTTTATAATATAATAGGGTCTGGTTGCAAACGATACGTGAGGGGGGGTAAGAACGGGTCATCCGGTTCGCGAGTAAAACGCGGCCGAGTTTTAACTTGACTTGGAGTCGCGCTTTTATATATTATATACGGGGTAAGCCGCGGTAGCTCAGTTGGTAGAGCACTGGACTGAAAATCCAGGTGTCGCCGGTTCAACTCCGGCCTGCGGCAAATTTTTAATACCGGCGGGGATTATGAGGCCGGCGTTCTTAATTATAATAGTTTTTACGATAGTACTCGGCTGTGCGGCAACGCCAAGCGTTGAGGGGCCGACGTGGACCGGGTATATTTACGACGAAACGACAAAGACGCGGTTCGACCTTATAGCTCCCAGCGACCTCGTACCGATTAAGTTTAAAGTCCCGGCGGAATCCCATTTCTACTGCCGGGTCTACGGCAAGGCCGGTAATTTACTGGGCGATTTTGATTTAAAAGAAGGCGACACGATAGAATTAACCGGGAGCGGGAAATTCTCCTTAGAAATGTATTCGCGCGGCGATAGCGGCTACTGGGCGGCGACGTTGATAGAATGAACAGGACGGCGTTAACTAAGCTACCGGCCTTTGTGACGGTTTTGGTTGCCGTCTCCGTTGTGGCCGCCTTAGCCGAAGCCGTCGACTTCTCCGGCTACCTCTACGACGAGGGGACCGAGGCGCGCTTCGACGTATACACCGAGACGCAGCTCCTCGACGTGACGTTTACGTACCCGGCGACGGCCGACTTTCACGTCAAGGTGCTCGGCCAAACCGGCAAAGAGTTGGGCGACTTCGCGCTGGCCGAGGGGCCGGTAATACAGCTCAAGGGCGGCGGTAAGTTCACTTTCGTCATATATACCGAATCGGGCGGCGGCGCGTGGACCGCTTTCTACGAACGTTAACCCCCAACGGAAGGAAATGGCGATGAAAAGGATGGCATGGGTACTGGCCGCGGTGGTCGCGGTCGCAGCGGCGGCGTACGCCTTCGACGGAAGCGTCAGCGGTTATATTAAAGATAATACCGACGAGGACGAATTCGCCGTTTTAGGTGACTCGGCCGATATCGACGTCATCTTCGACTGGCCGGCGGGAACCGAGTTCTGGGTTACCGTCTACGGCCGGGACCACAACGAGTTGGATGACTTCGACCTGACCGAGGGCGACACCATCAATTTGACCGGCGGCGGCCTCTTCTTCCTCGAGGTGTACAGCGTAAGCGGCGTCGGCGCCTGGGCCGCGGAGTGGTCCGATACTGACTAGGAAGACGCCAGGATAGCTCAGTTGGTCAGAGCAGCTGATTCGTAATTAGCAGGTCGGGAGTTCGAGTCTCCCTCCTGGCTAAACAAAGCTCCCCTTGTGCGAGGGGGGCTTTTTCTATTGGCGGGTAACGCGCGTTATTTCCGCCTTAAGACGATATTTATAACCTCTCCCACTTCGGCCGCGCCCAGCAGGCGGGCGAAAAGGACGTAGGTAGGGAGCGAGGCGGCGACCACCAGCAGGAGCGCGCCGGCCTGCGGCAGCGTCGCCGCCGGTACGAAGCGCTCGAGCGCGACGCGGGCCGCCACGAGCAGCGCGGCCAGGAGGACGCTCGCGCCGCCGAAGCGCAGGCCGGCGACGGCTATCCGCCGGAAGCCGATGGGCCCTACGGCCCGGCGCAAGCGGTGGAGTAGGTAACCCAGCGTACAAGTAGTCGATATCGAAATCGCGAGGGCAATCCCGGGCCCTTTTAACAGTAAGGCTAAGATGACGGTAAGGACCAGGTTGCTAACCAGCGCTACGACGCCGCCCCGGATCGGTTCTTTGGGGAGCTTGAGGGCGTAGAACGCCGGCATCACTATTTGCATCCCGACGAAAGCGAAGAGGCCGACGGCGAAGGCGCCGAGGATGACCGACGTGGCGGCGGCGTCCGCGGCGGTGAACGCGCCGCGCTCGTAAATCACCCGTACCAACGGCTCGCCCAGAACGATGAGGCCCGCGGTCGCGGGGAGCGATATGAAGAGCGACGCCCTTAGCGCGAAAGAGACGAGGTCCTTAAAAGTATCGATCTCGCCGCGCGCCGCGTGCCGGCTGATGCGCGGCAGTAGCGCGTTCGCGAGAGAGAAGCCGAAGACGCCCATCGGAAACTGCAACAACCTTTCGGCGTACATAATGAAAGATACGACGCCGACGCCGACGAATGAGGCCGTGGCAGTACTGATTAACAGGTTGATGCGAATGACGCCGATGGAGAACAGCGCCGGGACCATTAAAATGCCTACTTTTTTGATCGCCGGGTGGCGGAAGTTGAAGCGCGGCCGGAAGCGAAAGCCGACTTTGCGCAGGCTCGGGACTTGGATTAAAACTTGCGCCACGCCGCCTGCCAACACGCCGACGGTAAGGGCGTATATCTGCTCTTGAGGGGTTTTGCCGAAGAGGGGAACGAGGATGAAAAGCGATGCCAGCGCGAAGACGTTCATAACTATAGGCGCGGATGCCGGGACGGCGAAGCGGTAGAACGAGTTCAGGACCCCCATAGCGAGCGCCGACGTCATCATGAACAACATGTAGGGGAGCATTATGCGGGCCAGGTTGGCGGTCAAGTCGAAGGTCGCGGGTTGGCGCACGAAACCCGGCGCGATTACGGCGACCACCGCCGGCATCGCCAGAATTCCCAGGGTGACGACGATTAAGACGCACGTGAGGAATAGCGTATAGAGGGTTTGCGTGAAACGGAACGCGCCGTCGCGGCCTTCTTGCTCGAGCTGTTCGGTGAACACCGGGACGAAGAAGGCGGACATCGCGCCCTCGCCCAGCAGGCGCCGGAGGAGGTACGGTATGACGTACGCGATCCGGAAGGCGTCCGTGACCCAGTTGGCGCCGAAGATACCGGCGAACGCGATCTCACGGGCCAGGCCGAGGATGCGACTCGCGACGGTGGCGACGCCGATTACGCCCGCGGCGCGGAAGAAGCGGCCGCGGCCGCTCTCCTCCGGCTTTTTAAAAACTTGCTCTGCTGCCACGATTATCTTAGGATTTGAGTATGGTGAACGTTGCGTTGTTGGACCGCGACGGCGTCCTCAATCGGGACCGCCCCGATTATATCAAAAACGCGGGTGAGCTGGAGGTATTCCCGTTCGCCCGGGACGCGGTGGAAACGTTCAAGGCCGCCGGGTGGTTGGTCTACGTCGTATCGAATCAGTCCGTCGTCGCGCGGGGCCTCGCTTCACGAGGGGACGTCGACGGAGCGACTTCTAAATTAATCCGCGAGGTCGGGCCGGTCGACGGCGTATTTTATTGTTACCATAAACCCGAAGACGGCTGCGAATGTCGCAAACCCGAGCCGGGTTTGTTGCTCCAGGCCCTCGCGGCGGCCGCCGACGTCGGCCCGGTCGAAGAATGTTGGATGGTAGGCGACAGTGCGCGCGACGTCGAGGCCGGCCGGCGCGCCGGGTGCCGCACCGCGGTCGTGCTTACGGGCCGGTTGACCGCTCGCGAGGCGAAAGGGCTAGAGCCGCCCGCCGACGTCGTCGCGGATAACGTGGGGGAGGTAGCTAAAATTATCACGAGACTCCGGGCGGGCTGATAAAAAAAACGGCGGGGTTGCGACCCCGCCGTTCCGTCACGTTCGCACTTTAGCGTCTGGCCGTCACCAGGCGCCTTCTTCTTTTTGGACTTCCAGGTTGAAGACGAGGATGTTGGCGGCCTGCAACTCCTTCATAACCGATATAAGTACGCCGTACTCGACGTTCTCCTCGGCGCGCACGTTCGTAATTATTTTATTCAGCGGGGCCCCCGCGTGCAAAGCGTCGATGCGTGCTTTCTTAACCTTCTCGGTAACGTCGCCCCGGTGCTCGATGGCGACGTTATTGACGTAGACGACGCCTCGTCCGTCGATGACGACCGAGACGATGTCGACGTCTTTGGGGATCCTTACGCCGGCGGCCGCGGACGGTAGCGTAACCTCTACGGCGTCCGGTTCTTTGAAGGTGGCCGTCATGAAGAAGAATATCAACAGCAGTATGATGACGTCCACCATCGGCGTCATGTCGATGCGAATCTGTACCCGCCGCTGCATTTTCCGTAGCATGTTATTTAGTACCCCTTCGCGCTCTTAGCCGCCCGCCTCGGCCGTCGCCGCCGTCTCGGGTACTTCCTCGAGCTGGAGCGAGACCTTTCTAACGCCGGTTTGCTCCGACGCCATCTTAAATTCGTCCAAGACGTCCATCATCCGGGAGTATTTCGCCTCCGGCGAGACGTCGATGATCGTGATGAGGTCGGGGTTTTCGGTTTGCCGGGCGCCGATGTACTTGCCCAGCTCCTTGAGCGATACCTCTTTTCCGTCCCGGTACCGCGTATCGACGACCGAGACCATACCGGCGTCGTCGACCTTTATGGTCAGGACGTTGGATTCTTTGACCTTGACGAACTTCTCGCCGGCCCCCGGCTTGGGCAGCGTTACCTCCACCGCGGCCGGTTCCTTGAACTGGGAGGTCATAAAGAAGAAGATGAGCAGTAGTATGATGACGTCCACCATCGGCGTCATGTCGATGTAGATGCTGATCCTTCTTCTAGCGCCCTTACCTCCTCCCCCGCCTGGAATATCTGCCCCGGCCATATGTTATTCCTCCTTCGTCGCCAGGAGGGCCAACAGCTCGTTCGACGATTCCTCGAACACGAAGTTGAATTTGTCTATCCGGTTGAGGTAGTAGTTATATGCGACGATGGAGATGATGGCGACGGTAAGGCCGCCGGCGGTGTTGAGGAGCGCTTCCGAGATGCCGGTGGCGAGTTTGTTCGGGTCCGGCCGCCCCTTGGCCGCCAGGGCCGAGAACGCCCGGATCATCCCGATGACCGTTCCCAGCAGGCCCGTCATGGTCGCGATGGAGGCGATGGTAGCGATGAAGATGAGGTTGCGCTCCAGAAGCGACGCTTCCATGGCGTTGGTTTCGGATATGGATTGCTGGATTTCCGCCCTCGTCGTCGCGGCGTCGTATTGGCCTTTTATCAGCTTATATTTCTCGAGGCCGGCGGCCAGTATTCGGCCCACCACGCCTCTCTGGTTTCGGCAAGCGGCGACGGCGCCGTCGTAGTCGCCATCCTTGACGCGCTCCTTAATAATGCCGAGTAATCGGACGTGGCCCATCTTCCCCTTCGCCGTGTAGTAGAACGTGGCGCGTTCGACGATGTAGAATGCCGTCAAGAGCAACAGGAAGAAGAGCATGTCGACCAGGCCGCCGCCGCGCGCCACCACCGCGCCGCCGTGTCCCAGGACGTTGGCGTTGTCCGTGTTGTAGATGTTCTCTTCCAGCCGGACCGCGCCGCCCATGCTCGCCAAAGTGTCGAAGACGAACGACAGGTTACGGCCCATGACGAAGAACCAGATTACCCACCAAACGAGGTAGATTGCGAACAGCACGACGAAGATGGTAATTATTATCCTTCTCATTCTTTCCGTCCTCTCCTAACGGGGTTACCTCTTCCAAGCTGCAGAGTTCAGCTTTTTAACTTACGCTCCGACAGTAAACAGTAATCGACCAAGTTTGCCGAAGCTTCTTCCATCGAAAAGACCAGCTTATCGATGCGACTTAGGAAGTAGTTGTAAAACATTACCGCCATGATCGCGACGATAAGGCCCCCCGCGGCGTTGATGAGGGCCGTCGCGATGCCCTGGGCCAGTTTCGTCGCCGCGATCTTCTCGCCCACGCCCGTGGCCGAGATGGCGGCGAACGACTGGATCATACCGACCACCGTCCCGAGCAGGCCGATGAGGTTGCCGATGGACCCGATGGTCGCGATGGGGATTATATTGCGCTCCAGAAGCGCGCCCTCCATGACATTCGCCTCCTGCAGCGCCAGGTTGAGCTCGTTTCGGAGGCCCCGTTCGGCCAGCCGACCCGTAAGCGCTTTGTATTTCTTGATGCCGGCGGCGAGGACGCGGCCCACGGAGCCCAGCTGTTCTTCCGCCGTTTCCTCAGCTGCGTCCAGGTCTCTATCTTCGATGGACTCTTTTATCCGAGGTAATACTTTTTCGGAGGGTATTTTCCCGCGCGCGAGGTTAAGTGCCCAAAAGCGCTCCAACGCGAAGGCGATAGTCAGTATCGAGACGAAGAACAAAACGGCCACCAAGGGGCCGGCCTGGTAGATCATATCCATCCGTCGATTCTCCTTCCTTTTTAAAAAAATTAGGATAAACGCGCGTATATGTCAAGTATTTTTTTACCGCGCGGCCGTCTCGTCAGAATATTATCTCGAAGTTACCGTTTATGCCTATTGTAAGGTAATCTCGCCCTGCGAAGGAATAATTCTGGAAGCGCGTCACGGTCCCCGTCACGTCGGCGCGGAGGTTGGTCGTGACGTAGTAGCCGCCCGAGACCGAATATTCCCACTCGTCGGTGTCGTCCTGGGTGGCCTCGACGCCGCGGACCTGGTTGAAGGAAACGCCCGCCGTCAGGTTTAGCTCGTTGCGCCAACGCAGCGTCCCCAAAATCGGTATCTTGAAGCCGCGCGGATTCGCCACGTCGTAATACAGCGTCAGCGACGGGTTCCTTTCCGTCAGGACGTGCAGCGTGTCGGTCGGCTTATCGCCGTCTTCGAGGTCTTGGGTCTTGGTGTGGGTATAGTTGTAGTCCGCTCGCGTCCGGAAGTTCCGCGTCCACGTCGCCCGCCACGAGACGCCGGGCTTCTGCTGCACCTCTATGTCGGTATCCTGTTGGTAACCCCGCCTCCTGACGTAGTTGACTACTACCGTCGAGCGGCTGAGGTAGGCCGCGACGAGGGGGAAGTTCTTGGTGCCGTAGAGCTGGCACGTCACGTCCGGGAAGGTCGTGCTTGTAGTGCGCACGGGCAAGCCCGTAATGATCGAGAGCTCGTTGGAGTACGAGTAATCGAAGTCGGCCTGGACGAAGTCCCAGTTCTCCCACTTCGTCCCCTCGCGGTAGCCCAGGAACTCGAGCGGGTGGAAGCGGTTGTTGACGGTTATGCTGTAGCGGCGCCGCGAGTTGACGAATTTGTCGGTGTCGGCGAATTCGGGCAGGACGTGGTTGCGGCCCATCCGATACCACGTCGGCGCCCGCCCCGCCATATCTTTGTAGCTCGACGAACGGATGAGGTCGTAGCTGGGCGTAATGGACCACTTGTTGATGCCGCGGGCGCGCTCGTCGGTCAGTTTGCCCACGTCCACCGGCACCGAGAAATTGTACGAGGTGGAGAGCGACATGTCGATCGTCTCGTATTGGCCGAGGTTGGGGCCCCGGTCCAGCCCCGGCGGCTCCTCCTCCTCGGTTCCCAGGAGGACGATCTCGCGGTAGCTGCTTGTGTAGGACGTCCCGGGGCGGAGGCCCTTGACGTAGAAGTAGTTGGCGCGCAGGCCGTACGTCTCGTCGAACGATTCCTCCGTCTTGTCTATACGGTCGCGGGTGTACCCGTAATCGTAGGAGGGCGCGACCTCCAAATCTTCGATGGGCTCGAACTTCACCGAGCTCCGGCTGTCGTCCGTCACCCAGTCGGTGTTGGTGCTCTGCTTCTCTTCCTCGGCGTAAGTCGTCTTCCGGAAATCGCGGTCGAAGTCGCTCCGGACGTTGGTCGGCAAGTACCTCTTCCGGGGGTAGATTTCGTAGTCTATGCCGCCGGCGTAGGCGTCGGACTCGACGGTGCGGCCGTACTTGTAGTTGACCGAGTCCGAGTTCTTAAAGGAGAAGTCGCCGCCGGGCAGCTTGTATTTGGAGAACGCGATGGCGAAGCGGCGCGAGACGCCGATGGTGCGTCCCTGGGCGTAGATGGATCGCTTGGGGTCGAACTTCTCCTCGGTGATGGTCTCGGACTTGCTCGTCGAGCCGGAGAGCGGCATCCGCGCGTTCCACAGGTCCGGCATGAATTTCGCGAGCTCGAGCGTGGCCTCCGCGTTCTTGCCGGTCGTGGTGGAGCGGGCCGTGGCGGTGGTGCCGATCCTCTCGAAGCCGGCGCCCACGTTGCGGAAGCCGCCGCTCACCTTTATGAAGTTGCCGAAGTCGAGCGAGGTTCTAACGCGCATCGCCCTTCCTATTAAAGCCTCGGGCTCGAGCAGTAGAATGTCGTTCACCCACACTTCGCGATAGGCGAGGAATCCCCCCGAGCCGCCGTCGCGGGGCAGCTTGGTGCGTACTCCCACCCGGGTCTCGATGACGTTGATGAGCGACGGGTCGCCCACGACGCGGTAGTGCTCGCCGACCACCGCCTCGTCGGCCTCGATGAACGACTGCCCTTTGGCCTGCAGGCCCAGGAAGCGCTCCAGGTCCACCGTCACCTCTTCCCACGCCTGCAACCCCCGCATCTGCGTCAAATACTCGTAGTAGTTGTTCTCGTCGGCGCCGAAACGCACGAAGAAGATGTCGTTGTCGGAGGGGGGGCTGCCGCGGTCCTGCGGCGTGCGGTTGAAGTAGTATAAGCGCATCTTGCGGTAGTGGGTGTAATCCTGGCCCTGGTAGGTGGTGTAGCGGGTCGACCCCTCCGGCGCGGGCTCCTCGTCCAGCCGGCCGTTGGCGGCGCCGACGTGGTACGGGCCGACGCCTATGTCCTCGCCCGGGTCCAGTATGCCGTTGTGGTTGGCGTCCTCGGTGTCGTACTCGTCGTTGCCGGCGCCCCACACGACGAACCCGCCCTCCGCCTTTACGCCTATGTCCTCCCAGTCCGTGAGGATGTAATTTATGACGAGCGCCTGCTCGCGCTCGAGCGTCTTCGTCTCCGGGTCCTCGACCTTACGCAGCGGGACGTAGTCGGCGTCGTGGCGGCTGTCCTTGGTGGAGATCCTCATCTCGTTAAGGCCCTTGTCGGGATTGAGCTCCGGCTTGTCCCACCTCATCGCGGCGAACGACACCGTCGCCAGGAAGACGTACGAGCCCTGCGGGAAGTCGCCGCTGGCCTGGGCCTCGAACCAGAATCGTACGATCTGGATGCCGGTGGCGTCCGGCGTCCCCTCCGTGTCCGCGGCGTCGAAGTTGAGCGGCACCCGCAGTATGTACCACCCGGCCTTGAGCGGGTCTTTGGGGTCCTTCGCGCCTCGGACGACGTACGGCGAGCGCCTGTTCAATACCTCGTCCAGCGGTATATCGTACGTGAAGTAGTCGTTGGCCGTGTCGAGTCGGTCGTTGAGGTTGTTGTCCTCGGAGTCGAAGATGTTTGGGTTATCTATTGGCGTATCTATACGGCCCGATGGGTCCGGCGGTTCCGCACCCCGTTCTGTTTGGTCGGGGGTGTTATTAAACTGATACCCTTTGTCGGTATCCGTTGTCAACCTTCCATCTACGAGTTCTTCCTGGCCCAGGACGGAGTTGCCGTCGGCGTCTTCGTCCACGGCGCCCAGGTCGAGGTGGAGGGTCCCGCTGTTTACGCCGACGAGCTTCATCATTATCTCGACGTAATCGAAGCGCGACTCGGTGAAGTCCAGGCCGGTGGGGGAGAGGACGCGGTGGATGCCGCTCCACTTGTGGACTTTTTCCGGGCCCCCTTCCGGATTGCGCGGGAGGCGCGTTATTTCCAGCACCTCGAGTTGGTCCGCCGGCCACTCGTCGTATACCTCGTTCAGGAAAAACGTCTCCGTCTCAAGGCCGAGGAGCTCGCCGCCGCGGTTGCGCTGGTTCAGGCCGCCGACGGCGGGCGCGCTGGCGTGCTTCCAGGCGGTTTTCTTCATCGAGACGGTGGAGAGCTGGCGCGCGCCCTCCATGTCGTCTATCAGCGCCTCGCCCACGGTGTTGACGTCCTTGCGCGAGCGCGCGAACTCGGCCTCCACGTCCACCGCCGAGCCTTCGGTGGTGTGGGCGCCGGGGACCGCGTCGGCCAGCCTGGTCATGAACTCCGGGTAGAAGCGGTAGCGGCCGTCGACGTCGAAGACGAGGTGGTCCGCCGGCGCCTCCTCCACCTTGGGGATGACGTCGCTCGGCGGCTTGGTGGAGAACTCGGCGACGAGGGTGGTGCCCAGGAAGCGGTCGTCGTCGGGGCCGAACTGGAAGCGGCCGCCCACCAGCGACTTCGTCAACAGCGCGAAGAACGGCTTGTACTCGTACGTGACGTCCAGCACCGCGCCCGGGTCGTCGGCCCCCTCCGCCAGAATTTCGAGGAAGCCGGAGTCGTAGTCGAGCCAGTAGTCCTGGTTGGGGACGAGGACGCGGCCGTTGAGCGTAACCGTCTCCGAGCCCGGGATGATGTTGGGCCTCAGGAAGAACGACGGCTTCTCGGACCGGAACTCGAAGTGGAGCGTGAATTTGCTTTCTGTTTCCGGTTCGTACGCGTCTGCCCATTCAACGACTCCGTTACCGTCGTAATCAAAAGGCAAATTGTCGAAATAGCCGTCGGGTATTGCCGGTTTATTAGGCGGGTAACCGCCTCTGTCGTGCCTTTTGAATTTACCTTCTTTTTTAACTAAATCAAGGTCGTAATCCGGGACGATGATGTAGCTGTTGGTGGTGTCGAGGACGCCGCGCTCGACGCGGCCTGTTTTTTCTCGGTCGAGGCCGTATAGGTAAAGGTAACTCTCGCCCTCGACGTATTCTTTACCGGTTTTATCCAATATCTTGACGACGAGCGACCCCGGCCTTATGTTGGTGCTCCCCAGGAAATAGTAGTTCTTTTGCTCGTAGCGCTGCAGCGGGCCGCCGTAGCGCTCCTTCTTTATGCATTTTAAAGAGTCTTTGAATACGTAGCCGCCTCTTACTTCGTTATACTTATACTCGAGTTTGTTGTCCGCGTAACCGATGCTATTCACTATTTTGCCGTTTTTTTCGATAATGTACGCCACGGCCAGGAAGTCGTCCGGGCCTATAGTTTTATTGAACGTTATGATTCCTTTTTCCACGTCGACCGTGTAATCCGTACCTCTGTTTAATTTATCGCACGCGTCGTCGTCGATATATTTCTCAGTGGGGCTAACGGGTGCTTCGCCGTCGTCGTCCTTGTCGTCGAATTCTTCTGCCGTCAAAAAATACTTCGTCCTGCCTTTGGGGAAATAAAGGGTACCGCTATATAAGAACACTTCTATTTTCGGTTGGCCCCCTTCTTTGTGTATTTTTCGTTTGTCGAAGTATAAAGTTTCCGTGCCCTCTTCGTGGTAGGTATTAAGCAGGTAAAATCTGCGCCGGGTATAGCCGGTATCTTCGACCTTGAGGCTGGTCAGCTCGGCGCCGCCGGTGAAGGTGGCCTTCTCGGTCTGGCCCTTCTCGCGCGAGGCCACGGCCATAAGGCGCGCCCACTTGTACTTCAAGTCCACCTTGGCGCCGAAGACGGCCCGGCTCGAGGAGTACGAGACGAAATCCGTCGCCGGCAGCGAGAGCATGATGTCGCCGAACGCGGCCTCCTGGACGAACTCGTCCGGGTCGCCCTTGTAGACCACCGAGACCTGGTTGCGGGTCTCGTTCTCGCGGGTGTCGTCGTAGTCGACGTAGACGTGGGTCTTGCGGAGGACCGTCCCCTCGATGCGGAGCTGGAGCTCGCCCTCCATCGTGATGTCGGCGGCGGGCTGCTCATTCTCATAATACGGGTTGCCGCCGGGGTACGTCGTCTTGGAGTAGCCGGCGGTGAAGAGCTTGCGGCCCTCGAACTTGATGTCGGACTCGCGGCCCAGCTCGACGTCGGGGATGAGGCCGCGCTCCTGCTCCCAGGCGTAGAACTCCTCCTCCTCGCGGATGGTGCGGTAGGAGTATTCCATTACGTCGCGGTCGAAGGGTTGCTCGAAGCCGGAGGCGTAGTAGTAGCGCGCGGCGCGGGCTATCTCGCGCCAGTCGCCGAGCCACGGCGCCGGCTCGAGGTCCTCCAGCAGGACCCAACTCCGGAAGCGGAGCGGGAAGTCCTCGCCGACCTCGTCCGCCAGCGCGAGGGTCCCGACGTCGAGCCAACCGTCGCGTTCGCGGAGGGGGAGCAATACCGGCTCCTCCGCCTCTTCGGCGACGGCCTCTTCGCCGGGCGGGGCCTCTTCGGCCGGAGCTTCTTCCGCCGCGGCCTCCTCGGCCTCCTCCTCCTCGAGGGGGCCGAGGAACTCGTCTACGGCGGCGACCCACGCCGGCCACAGCATATAGGCCGCGAGCGCGGCGGTAACCGCCCACGCGGCCGCCTTTACGCGCCTTTTATCCACTTTCCCATGCTTATATTACCACAACGTCGAAAAACGTTGCAAGGGCAAGTTGCGCCCCCTTTCATAATAATTGACGCCGTTCGGCAGCTTAGGGTATAATGCTAATTAGTATCAAATCCCCGCGAAAAGGATCGAGGAAAATATGGCAAAAAGCGCAATCGTACTGGCCGTTCTTGTGGTATTCGTTCCCCTGGCCGCCGCGGCGTCGCCGCCCCGGTACGTATACGAGGGGCAGTGGGGCAAAGAAGGCTCCGGCCAAGGCCAGTTCATATTCCCCACCGGCGTGGCCGTCGGCGCCGGCGGCGTCGTGTACGTCGTCGACTCCGGCAACAACCGCGTCCAGTACTTCGCGGCGACGGGTAGCTACCGCGGCGCTTGGGGCACGGCCGGGACCGGCGACGGCGAGTTCCAGAACCCGGTGGGCGTCGCCGTCGCCTCGAGCGGTAACCTCTACGTCGTCGACTCGTTCAACCACCGCGTCCAATACTTCACCTCGAGCGGGAGCTTCCTCGGCAAGTGGGGCGCGGAGGGGACCGCCAACGGCCGGTTCAAGTATCCCGAGGGCTTGGCCGTCGCGCCGAACGGCAACGTCTACGTCGCCGACGCCGGCAACAACCGCGTCCAGCGGTTTACCGCGGCGGGAAGCTTCCTGGCTAAGTGGGGCTCCGCCGGGACCGGCGACGGCAAGTTCCTCTTCCCGCGCGGTGTCGCGGTCGCCCCCAACGGCCGCGTCTACGTCACGGACAGCACCAACCGCCGCGTCCAGTACTTCACCGCGGCCGGCAGCTTCCTCGGCAAGTGGGGCTCGTACGGGACCGCGGCCGGCCAGTTCACGCTGCCGATAGGGATAGCGGTATCGCCGCGGCCGTACGTCTTCGTCACCGACCGCCACCGCATGCAGTTCTTCACGCCGACCGGGAGCTTCGTGGGAGAGTGGGGCCGGCGGGGCGAGGGCGAGGGCGAGTTTACGGACCCGGTCGCCGCGGCGTTCCCGTCGGACGCGCGCGTCTACGTCGCGGACCTCCGCAACGCCCGCGTCCAGTACTTCAAATATGGGAACCCGGCCGTGGCGCCGGCCTCGCTGGGGAGGGTTAAGGCTTTGTTCCGCTAATCGTCGACGCGAGCATATAAAAAGGCCGCCCCTCCGGACGGCCCTTGTTCAGGAGGGTGAGAGGAGGTTAAGGGTTCGCGACACAGGACCCGAACGTGAAAGCAAACAAAGAGACGCCCGCCCTCGCCGGGTGCAGCGAAAGGTCGGCGGCGTCGTACTTCTCGGCGTCGAGCAGCGGGTACATCTTGCCCGTGGAGACGTCAACGTACGCGCGGCCGTCGTCGAAGGCGACGTCGGCGCCGGCGTTCGCTGAGATGCCGGGCCCCGTACGTTATTCGCCGTAGGTTTTAAATGATCGGGAGGATCGGTGATGAAGGTTACAACGTTTGGCCTAATTACGGTCGTAATGGTCGTTGCCGCTTTTGGAACGCCGCCTACGTACGTTTACGAGGGACAGTGGGGCGCACGAGGTTCGGGGGATGGCGAGTTCTACTACCCTTGCGGCGTCGAAATATCGGATAACGGGAACGTTTACGTAGCGGACCAGCTGAACCATCGCGTTCAATACTTCACGCCGACGGGTTCTTACTTGGGAAAGTGGGGCAGCCAGGGTTCCGGCAAAGGCCAGTTCGACCGGCCTGTTTGCTTAGCTTTCGCGTCCGGCGGATATATCTACGTCACGGATTTATACAACCACCGCGTTCAGTGCTTTACCACGAACGGGTCTTTCGTGCGCACGTGGGGTAAGCTGGGTTCCGGCGACGGCGATTTCTATAATCCTATGGGCGTCGCCGTCGCGCCGAACGGCAACGTTTACGTCGCCGATTCGGGCAACGATCGGATCCAATACTTTACACCGGACGGCTCGTTGATAGGCAAATGGGGTTCCACCGGCAAGGGTTACGGCCAATTCGACGGCCCCCTAGGCGTAGACATTTCCACCGAAGAAATCGTTTACGTAACGGATTTCCGCAACGACCGCGTCCAGTATTTTACCCTCGCCGGGTCCTTTTTACGTTTTTGGGGAACCCACGGGCGTTACAACGCCCAGTTTAGCGGCCCTTCGGAGATAGCGGTAGCGCCCGATAGGAACGTCTTCGTCGCCGACCGCCACAATAACCGGGTGCAATACTTCACGTGGGAAGGTTATTGGGTCGGCATGTGGGGTTTGCATGGTTCCGGAAACGGCGAATTTAACCAACCGTTCGGCGTAACCGTCAGTGGTAGTAGCCGCGTCTACGTGGCGGATTGCGGAAACCACCGCGTCCAATACTTCGCAGAGCAAAACCGCGCCGTAATGCCGGTTTCGCTCGGAAAAATCAAGGCGTTGTTTGAATAACTCTGTAATAGAGTGTAACTTTAGGCCGCGGCGTTAGACGTTTACAGGGCCGCGGCTTTATTGTATACTTCGCCGATTAGGCGCCTGCTATGAAGATCCTGCACCGATACATAATCGTCGAGCACGTCGGGCCGTTCGTCTTCGCCGTCTTTACGGCGACGCTGGTCTTGCTACTCGCGCGCATCTTCAAGATGATGGAACTCATCATCTCGAAGGGCATCGACGTATTGACGGTGGGGGAGCTTTTTTCCTACTTCATGCCTTCCCTCCTCGCTATGACGGTCCCGATGGCGGTGATGGTCGCGTCGCTGATGGCCTTCGGCCGCCTGTCCTCCGACAACGAAATAACGGCCCTCAAGAGCGTCGGCGTGAGCCTCTACCGGCTTATCTGGCCGGTGCTGGTCGTGGGGCTTATCATGGCCGTCGGGATGTTCTTCTTCATCGACCGCGTCGTCCCCGCCTCCAACCTGCGCTTCAAGGACCTCATGCTCTCCATCGGCATGAAGCGTCCCGACCTCGAGCTCAAGGAGCGCGTCTTCATCCAGGACTTTCCCGGCTACGAGCTGTACATCGAGAAGATGGACGACCGGACGGGCGAGATGCGCAACGTAACCATATTCCAGATGGAGGGCGGCCGCCTTAAAAGCACGATCGTCGCCGACCGGGGCCGCGTCGCCTCCCGCAACGTGCGCGGCCTCGTCGTACTGGAACTCTACGACGGCGAGATGCACGAGGTTTCGCCCGACGCCCCCGACACCTACCGGCGCCTACGTTTCGACAAGCAGGTCGTCAACCTGGAGTTCGAATCGGCGCTGGTCCGCACCGCCCACGCCGCCAAGGGCGACCGCGAGATGACGACTGCCGAAATGCGCGCCGCGGTAAACAAGCTGGCCGAGGGTATAGCTATGACGCGGGCGGAGGGGACGGCGACGTTCATCGAGGAGAAATACCAGCTGCAGCAAATAGAGTTGCTGGAGCGACGCAAGAACGAGTACCTGGTCGAGATATACAAGAAGACCGCCATACCGTTCGCCTGCGCGGCGTTGGTCCTGGTGGGCGCGCCGATGGGGGCAATCATCCGCCGCGGCGGCAAGGGAGCCGGCTTCAGCTTCTCCATCGGCTTTTTCCTCTTGTATTACATTATGCTCCTCGCCGGCGAGGCCTTCGGCGACCGCGGCATGATGCCGCCCTTCCTGGCGATGTGGCTCCCCAACATCCTGCTCACGGCGTTGGGCGCGTGGCTTTTGACGCGCGCGGTCCGCGGTAGGGTATCGTTCGCGGCCCTCCGGTTCCTCGACGTCCGCCGGTGGCCTTTTATCCGGACCATTTTGAAAAAGCGACGGCCGCGTTGGGCCCGGGAGGAAGAGGCCGGCTCCGCGGCGGAGGGTGGCCGGTGAAGATAGGGCCCCGCATACTCGACCGCTATTTGTCGTTCGAGTTCTTCCGGATGTGGCTCACCGCGCTCCTCGCGTTCGTCGTGATCTTCCTGGTCGTAAACCTCTTCGAGAAAGTTTCGAAGTTCCTCGAGTACGACGTGCCCGTGGGCGTCGTCGTCAAGTACTACCTCTGCATGATACCGTACATCGTCAAGTGGATGAACCCCATCGCGGTCTTGCTCGGGGTCCTGTTTTCGTTGGGGGCGCTGTCGCGCAATCTGGAGATTACGGCCATGACCGCCGCGGGGATCAGCTTGCGGCGGATAATATTACCGGTTATCGTGCTCGGCTTCGCCATAAGCGCGGGGGTTTTCGTCTTCGGCGAAACCGTGGTACCGTACGCCGATACCCGCAAGGAAGAGATCGAGACGGTATATATTAAAAGGTTACCGTTGTTGAAAACTATCCGTCGCATCAACCTCGCCTACCGCGGCAAGGAGGGGCGTTTTTATTACATCCGCGTCTTTGACGGCATACGCAACCAGATGCGCGACGTCCGCATCATCGAGAAGTCGGAGGCGGGGGAGCTCCGCCGCCTCATCGTCGCGCGCGTCGCGATATGGCGGGGCGACCGGTGGCAGTTCCGCGATGGCTCGGTGCGCACTTTCCGTGCGACGGGCGACATATCAATTTCATATTTCGACAAGGAATATTTCGACGTCCTGGAGACGCCCGAGGATTTCATGCGCGAGGAGAAAAGCCCGGAGGCGATGAAGTTCAAAGAGCTCGCGACGTACATCTCCAATTTGGAGTCGTCGGGGGGGGGCGCCACGAAGGAGCGGGTCGAGCTCTATTTAAAAATTTCGGTGCCTTTGGCCAACTTCATCGTTATCTTCCTGGGGGCGCCGCTGGCGCTGCAGAGCCACCGCGCCGGCCTGGCGTACGGCTTCGGCCTGGCGATTCTCCTCGGCTTTATGTTATGGGGCGCGTTGGCGGTAGGGCGCGCCTTCGGCCAGGACGGGACGCTGTCGCCCCTGGTCGCGGCGTTCCTCCCGGATACGATATTCGGCCTGATAGGTCTGGGGATGCTCTATCGGGCGCGGACTTAACCTATGACGTACGTGAGGGAAATCGCGACCGTTATCGCCAACGACGCCGACGGCGACGCGCGTATGCTTCGGCTCGGCGCACTCCGCATAGCCGCCGCGGCGCGACCTTTCCAGTTTGTACTCGCCAAGGTCCCGGCCGCGGGTTTTATGCTGCGCAGGCCGCTCTCGATCTTCGACGCCGGCGACGAAGAGATAGAGCTGCTGATTAGGCCGGTAAGCGAAGGCACCGGGAGGCTCTGCCGCCTGGCCCCGGGCGAAAGCTGCGACCTTACGGGCCCGTTCGGCCGCGAGTTCGACGTCCCCGAGGATTCCGTGTTCGTCGCGGGCGGGATAGGCGTCGCGGGTATATTTTTCGCGCTCGCTACGGCGGCGCGGTCGGGGCGTAAGGCCGCGTTGGTATACGGCGCGCGGACCGGGGCCCAGCTGTACGCGGGCCGCCAACTAGGCGATTTAGCCGTCGACGTAACTTCGGTAACCGAGGACGGCTCGAGCGGCCTTAAGGGTCTCGCTGCCGATTTCATCCCGGGAATTCCCTCCGCCGAGACGAAATTAATGTCGAGGGCGTTGAAAGAGGATTTGCCGCCGTACCGCCGGGCCGTGATAGCTTGCGGCCCGCGCGCGATGTACGTCGCACTTCACAAAATCCTAGGCGACGACGCGCGGTGGTACGCCCTTATGGAGGAGAGGATGGCGTGCGGCGTCGGCGCCTGCCGTTCGTGCGCCGTCCCCGTCCGCGAGCCGGCCGGGTCGTACGTGGCCGCTTGCGAGGAAGGGCCGCTCGTCGACGCGGCCGCGGTCGACTGGGGCCGCCTCGGAGAGGAAATTTGAACGCCGAAATCAAAGTCGAAGCGGGCGGCCTCGAGTTGGCGACGCCCGTCGTCCTCGCGTCGGGCTGCGCCGGGTACGGCGACGAGTGGCTCGAGCTCGTGGACCTCGACGCCGTGGGCGCCGTGGTTTTGAAAGGCGTTTCGCTCGAGCCCTGGCCGGGCAACGCCCCGCCGCGCATCGCCGAAGCGCCGGCCGGCGTAATCAACGCCGTGGGTTTGGAAAACGTCGGCTTGGACACGTTGGTTCGCGAGAAACTCCCGGCCCTCGACGGCCTTCCGTGTAAGGTCGTCGCCAACGTCGTCGGCCGGAGCCGGGACGAGTACCGCGACGTCTGTTCCGCGTTGGCGGCGGAGAGACGCGTCGACGCGCTCGAGCTGAACGTATCGTGTCCCAACGTCGAAGCGCGCGGGATGGCGTTCTGCGCCGATGCGGAAGGGCTCCGCGACCTGGTCGCCGATTGTCGCGACGTTGCGGGGAAGCCGCTGTGGGTTAAGCTCGCGCCAATGGTAACGGATATAGTGGCCGTCGCCCGGGCCGCGCTGGACGGTGGCGCGGACGCGCTTACCATAGCCAATACCGTGCCGGCGATGGCGGTGAATGTGGAAGCGCGGCGGGCCGTCCTGGGCAACGTCTACGGCGGCCTTTCGGGCCCGGCTATCAGGCCTATAAATTTACGGCTCGTCCACGTCGTTTACAAGGAGACCGGCGCCGACTTAATCGCGTCGGGCGGGGTCGACGGCTGGCGAGCGGCCGCGGCCTATATCCTCGCCGGCGCCCGAGCGGTACAGGTGGGAACGGCGCTGTTCGACAATCCTGGGGCGCCGGCCGAAATCGTCGCCGGTTTGAAAGAATACGTCAAGCGCGAGATGTTCGACGGCTTGAGCTTCCTGGTGGGGAAGTTGCGGGGAGACAGGAAGTAGATGCCCGAGCTTCCCGAAGCCGAGACCATAGCCCGCGGGCTCGATGCGCTGATACGCGGCCGCCGGCTCCTGGGCGCTCGGAGTTTAACGAAAGGTATTTGCGAGCGGCTTTCGAAGTACCCCGTCGACGCGCGCGTGTCCGGCGTAAGCCGGCGGGGCAAGAAGGTCCTCGTCCACTTCGACGAAGGAACGGCGCTTTTGGTGTCGCTCGGGATGAGCGGCCAATTGCGCCGCCGTCCGAACGGCCCGTTGCCGAAACATACTCACATGATTTTGAGGTTCGAAGGATTGGACTTGCTTTACGTTGACCCCCGGCGACTGGGCCGTTTGACGCCTTCCCGCGTCGCGACGACGATGCTCGCGCCGGACCGAGAGGTAGCGCGCTGGTGCGACGGCCGCCTCGGGCCGGACGCTCTCGACGTTTCCTGGGCCGAGTTCCGCGCGCGGCTCGCGTTGCGCCGCGGCGCTTTCAAACCGTTGTTGTTGAACCAGCGGGTAATCGCGGGCGTCGGCAACATCTACGCCGACGAGGTCCTCCACCGCGCCGGCGTCCACCCGAAGGCGAGGCCCGTCGACCTGTCGGCCGAGGCGCTGCGCCGCGTCCACCGCGCCACGAAAGCCGTACTCAAGAAAGCTGTTAAAGCGTGCGGAACCAGCTTCCGCGACTACGTCACGCCGACGGGCGCGAGCGGCGATTTCGGCAACTCCCTGGCCGTCTACGGCCGCGAGGGCGAATGCTGCCGCAAATGCGGCTCGGCGATTAAACGATTGCGGTGGCCTCCCGGCCGGAGCACCTATTATTGCCCGTCATGTCAACCGGAGCCGAACGCGAGATGAACCGACGGGTATACGTCGCCGGCGTTTTGTCGGCGTTTCTCCTAGGAAACTGCGCCCGCGTAGGCTTGCCACCCGGCCGCGACCGCGTCGAGGACGACGAACCGCCGCGGCTCAAGAAGGTCGAGACCGTGGACGCGAACCACCTCGAGATATACTTCTCCGAGGGGATGGACGGGACGACGGTGCGGGAATCCGGTAATTATTCCATCGTGGACGATGCCGGGGAAACGTTGAACGTGGAGGCCGCCGTCGTGACCCGGGCGGACTCGGTGACTTTAATTACGGCCAACCAGGAAGCCGGTACAAAGTATACACTCGTTGCGCGTAACGTCGCCGACGCCTCGGGCGGCAACCGCATCGAGCGCGACAACAGTAAGAGCTTTAAGGGATCGAAGGAGAAAGACGACAAGCCGCCGGCCGTGGCGGCGACTTTTCCGGCTGACGGCGCCGAAAAAGTAGGCCTTTACCCCGAGATACTGGTCGAATTCACCGACGTTATGACGCCCGCGGCCGACGTCGCCGACGTGATGGCGTTATACGACGATCTGGGCGCCGAGGTTTCCGGCGAAGGGGGCTTCGAGGAGCAACTTCTTCGCTTCAGGCCGGCGCGGCGGCTCGACTACGCTACGCGGTATACCGCGGTCGTCAAGGATACCGCGACCGACCTCGCGGGCAACGTGCTCTACCGCGAGAGCAGGTTCACGTTCGTCACCATCGAGGACACCGAAGAGGCGGTAGTTTCGGGCCGCGTTCGCATCCTGGAGGAAGGCGTTTCGCCGGCCGGCGTCGAAGTCCGGCTGTCGCTCTCGCCGGACCCGGTCGCGGAGGGGGGGCGGTTGGTCGGCTACGCCCGGGCGGACGAAGAAGGTAACTTCATATTGCGCGGCGTGCCGCCCAACTCCGAGTCCAAGGCCAGCTATCACTTGGTCGCCGCGGTCGATGAGGACGAAGACGGCGTCGCCGAATTGGTCGGCGGTTACGGCTTCTCGGCCGGGAAGGCCGCGGCCTTACCCACTATTCTCGGCGGCGATAGGTTCGAGAACTTGGAAGTCGTAATTACCCGGGCCGACGTGAAGGGCCCCGACGTGACGGCGGCGCTTTTGTCGCCGGACCCGACTGAAGGCCAGCCGGCGTGCTACGTCCGGGCGTCCTTCGCCGACGCGGAGGGCTCGCTCGTCGCCGGCGCCGAAGTCTTCTTCGACGAGATATGGTCCGACGGTACGGGCGTTAAGATGTACGCCGTGGGCGCCGATTGGAATATGAGTTCGTTCGTTACGGCCGAGCGCTACGTGTTGGACCTCGCCCGGGCGGGCGTAAAAAAGAAAGGCAAACACGCCGCGTACTTCCACGCCAAAGACGCGGCCGGGAATTGGGGCGAGTTCTTCGAGTTACCGTTCGAAGTGACAAGCTCTCCTAAACCTGCGCGTACGATAAAAGGAACGGTGACGTTCGAGATGTTGACGGCCGAGAGCGCTTTGGTCAAAGCAACGGCGGAGGGAGAGGAGGCGCCGAGCGCCATAACCGTCTCGGACAAGTCGGGTACGTACGTTTTAGAAGACCTGGCCGCCGGAAAATACGAAGTCGCGGTCACCCTCGACGAAGATGAAGACGGCCGGTGGCGAAAGGGCGAGCCCGAGGGCGTGGCGGCGAGGTCGGTCGACGTTTCGACGGCCTCGGCTCGGCGGGTAAACGTAATTCTGACGTACGGGCCGTCGTTGTCGTCGGCCAACGCGCGCCTTCACAACTTCGCCGCCGGCCCGGGGGGCGAGGCGCGCGCCGTACTCACCGTGTCCGTGGCGGCGCGCGACCGCGACATGGACCTCGAACGCATCTGGGCCACGCTCCCGAACGGCGAGGAAGTTGAGCTCGCCGACGACGGCGTACCGCCGGACGCCGCCGGCGGCGACGGCGTATTCACCTTCAGCCGCGAGTACCGCGGCGACGAATTGGCGCGTTTGACCGGCGGCGATGTGACCGTTTGGGCCGAGGACCGCCGCGGCAACCGCGTCGAAGTAACCGCGGCGGAGTCGCCCGGGTTGGCGGTCCGTAAGCTCGAGCCGCCGCCGGCGTTGGTTCTCGGTACCGGCGCCGACGCGCTGAAGGTGTCCTGGGACCCGGTGGAGAACGCCGCGGGCGGGTACGTCGTGTTCGTGGTTCCGGCGGACCGGCTGGACCGCTTTACGGCGCCGGGCACCGGGGAAGTCTACTCGAATTTCCAAAACCCGGTATACGGCACGACGTTGAGTATCCCGTACCGCGCGATCGAGGATTGGTGGGCGTACCCGGCTAAATCGCGTTTCGTCGTGTTCCTGGTCGCGAGTGCCGGCGACGGGGAGAGTTATCGGACTTCGGACAAAGCGTTGATAAACACGTCGTGGAATAAACCTATGCCGCGGCCCTGACCGGCTTCCGGGTACGGTCGCGTAAAAGCTATTTAACCTTGCGGCGGCGGGGCGGATATATTATTTTAAATTAGGTAGGAAAGGAGGGCGTTTAAGAAGAGGCCGAAAAATGGAAGAGGTCAAGGTACGTCCCATGGAGCACGGCGACCTTCGCGTCGTCTGGCAATTGCTCGAAAATAACAAGCCCGAGTTCGCGCCCCCCGGGTGGCCGACGGGCAGCCTCGAGCTCCAGCGTGCGGCGTTCCTTCACCCGCGCGCGTGTCGCGAGGGTTCGTCGGTGGCGGAAGCGGGGGGCGAGGTCCGCGGCGCGCTCGTCTTCCATAACTACCGGGAGGAGGGGAGCGCGACCATTTGCCTTATCGTCGTGGACGAGGCGGCGCAGGGGCTCGGCATCGGGCGCGTGTTGATGGAGACCTGGGAGAAGAACGCCCGGGCGCTGGGCCTTGAGCGCCTCGTCGCAGCCGAGACGCCGGAGGAGGACGCTCGTTTCGTCGAGTTCGCGAAGGGTTTCGGCCTGAGGGAGGCCGGGAAGGTCGTTTCGTGGGTGCGGGGCGACGAGCCGATGGAGGCGCCGGAAGATGAGCGCGTCGTTCCCCTGGTCAACGTGCCGCTGAGCGAAGTTACCGACGCCTTCAACGAGTGCTTCCCGGATATGCCGCGCACGCAGGACGACCTCCACGCCCTCGTTACGCAGTCGCAGTGGGGGCCGTGGGCGTCGCTGGCGTACGCCGAGGGCAGTCGCGTGCTGGCGTTCCTGTTCACGACCGACCGCGAGGGCAAGCCGTACATGCAGCACGTCGGTACGCGGCCTGAAGCGCGCCGCCGCGGCCTGGCGCTCAAACTTTTGAAGCAGGCGCTGCACGTCTTGCGGGAGGGGGGCGCGCGCGTGGTCGAGTGCGAGGTCTCGGAAGAGAACGTGGCCGCGGCCGAACTGGCCGCTTCGTTCGGCATGAAGCCGGGGCGCCGGCGCGTCGCGCTGGTTAAAAAGCTCGGTTGAAAAAAAACTCGTTTATTGCCGGATGTAGGAGAAAGTTGCTCTTTGCCGCTTCGCCGTTGACCATTCGGCTTGTAAATGGAATTTCTGGAAATCACCCACCACCTCAACGCGGGAGCGTACGCTATGGACTATCGGGACGAAGTGGCCGGGAAACGCCGGGGCATAATCGATTGGATGATGAAGTACGTCCCCGGGTACCGCGGCTACGCTGAAAAAGAGACCAGGCGCGAGGCCGACAAGTTCTTGCGCGAACACCTCGCCGGTCGGTTGCGGGGCGGCCGCGACAAGCTCCGCGACGTCCGCGATAAGTTGGTCGAGGAGACGAAGCTGGATAACCTCGACGACGTCGACCGCGTCGACCTCATCTTCGAGACCGTCGTCGACCGATTGGGATTCGCCTCGTACGGCTACGCCGGCTTCTTCGACGCGGCGCGCGTGGACGAGGAAGCGCTAGACCGCCTCTACGAGTACGACGAGGGGTTGGCGAAGGCTGTCGACGGCGTCCTGGCTAAGGCCGAAGCTGTCGCGGCCGCGGGCGAAGATTTCAAGAAACCCCTCGGCGAGTTGAAGGCGGAGCTCCGCGCGTTCGGGGATAAACTGGACAAGCGCAAAGATGCCATCCTGGGGGTGACGTAATTGGCCATATTCGACGTTATCGAATCGGTGGACATGGGCCCCGACGCCATCGTGCAGCGGTGGCCCGCGGTCGGCTCGGGCGAGATTAAACTCGGCAGCCAGCTCATCGTACGCGAGAACCAGTGGGCCGTCTTCTTCCGCGACGGCAAGGGCTACGACGTCTTAGACGCCGGCCGCCATACCCTCACTACCGGCAACGTGCCGCTCCTTATAGACTTCGTCGGCAAGCATATTACCGACGGCAGCCCCTTCAAGACGGAAGTCTATTTCGTCAAAAAGCGGCCCATCCGGGATTTAAAATGGGGCACCGCCGAGCCTGTCATCTTCCGCGACAAGGACCTGGCGATGGTTCGCCTCCGCTCCTTCGGCATCTTCTCCATCCGCGTGACGGACCCGATGCTCTTCGTCAACAAGGTCGTGGGGACCGAGGGCCGGCTGGAGACGCGCGACGTCGAGGGGTTCCTGCGCGCGATAATCGTCGCGCGGATGCAGGACGTGCTGGGCGAAGTCCTGACGACGGTGCTCGACCTGGCGGCTAAGTACGACGAGATCGGCGCGGCGATGAAGAGCAAGGTCCGCGACGACTTCGGCAAGTACGGCCTGGAGATTACCGACTTTTACGTCAACGCCATCACGCCGCCTCCCGAGGTCCAGAAGGTAATCGACGAGCGCACCGGCATGGCCGCGGTCGGCGACCTCAACCAGTACTATCGCTTTAAAGCCGCGCGGGCGGTCGAAAAGGCCGCGGAGCAGACCGGCGGCGGCGCGGGCGAGGGTATGGGCTTGGGCGTGGGCCTGGGCATGGGCATGTCCATGGCGCAGATGATGGGGGGCGCGATGCGTACCACCACCGAGCAGCCCTGCCCCAAGTGCAACAAGCCCATGCCTACCGGCTCCAACTTTTGCCCGGGCTGCGGCAATAAAATCGGCCTGCCCGACGAGACGCTCATCATCTGCCCGAAGTGCCAGGCGGATAATCCGGCGAAGGCGCGGTTCTGCGCCTCGTGCGGCGAGGAGCTGCTAGTCGCCGGCCACTGCCCCAAGTGCGGCGAGGCCATCGACGAGGGCGACAAGTTCTGCCCGGAGTGCGGCGAGAAGATGAAAAAATAGCTATGGCTAATATGTGTAAAAGGCCGCCCGCTCGGGCGGCTTTTTTTCTTTTGTAAAAATTCCTTGACAAGGCGGCGGTTTTGGTTTATATTATTAACGCGGCAACGAGGAGAGGAGTATGGTTTATTGGTAATCAAACTCAGCCGGCGCGCCGTTCGCGGTAGCGGCGGTTTTGTATTTTGCGCGCGCCTATAACAGCCACCAAACGAAATTCCGTACCGGCCTACAAGACGGACCTGAATATTCCGTAGTGATTTTCGCTAAGGCGGTTCTAAGATGAGAGTGTCGACAGTATTTTTACTCGCGGCGTTTGTTTCGTTAGCGCCGACGGCAGGCGCCAGCGGGTGGTCTATTGCAGCGTCTTACCCCGCGCCCGCGCCCAATGCCCGGGGTATAAATTTGCATACCCCTGGCGGTTATTCTATACTTTGCGACGGTTCCCCGCCCCGTATATACAAATTGGGCGAGCCTTCAGAATATATAAATCTAGCTATTCCAAGGGGCGCCTGGGGATTGAGTAGTTGGGGACAGGATATTATTACCGTTTCTAATTACAATAATAGCTACATTTACCAATTGACGACAACGGGTTCGGTTATATCCTCGTTCCAGTGTCCCAAGGCGCACCCGGCCGATTTAAGCGGCGGGGGAGGGATCTACCGAAAATACGTCGCCATCCCGGAAGAGAACCTTGCGGTCGAGGTCACAACCACCGGTTCGGTCGTAAGTTCTTTCCGCGGGCCGGGGAATCGTTTAACCGCCATAGAGGCTTATTCTAGTAACGACGGTGTTATAGGCGACGCGGCGACGCATAGAGTATACTTTATTGGTTTCGGCGGTTTTCCGTTAGGCGCTCCCGCTGGCGTATGGGCGGACCGTAAAACGTGCGATAACGACCACGAACCCCCTTATACTTTTGTGTGGGTTGTTGACGCCGCGACTAACTATATATTCCAACTATGTTATTCCGGCGGGGAGAACATAAACCCGGCGTCCTTCGGCCGGGTCAAAGGGTTGTTTAAGTAAATGCCCGACAGTTCGGCGGTAAAATAGGGGTCCGCGTAAATGCGGCCCCTTATTCTTTGATAGAAATCCTAAAAGAGGGGTAATACTATGAAACGTTACGCCTTATACATAGTTGGCGCGTTTGTGGTTGCCGCGGCCCCGGCCTCGGGTGTTTGGGTCTACGAAGGCCAATGGGGCTCCGAAGGTACAGGTAACGGCCAATTCTACCGCCCGGAAGATGTAGCTATAGCAACCAACGGCAACGTATACGTGGCGGACGCCTACAACCACCGCGTACAATACTTCACCTCGAGCGGCTCATTCCTCGGTAAATGGGGAACGGAGGGCTCGGGCGCGGGGCAATTCGGCCTTGCGCGGGGCTTGGCGTTTGCCTCGAGCGGCAACGTCTACGTAACGGATTACCGTAACCACCGCATCCAATACTTCACTTCAACGGGGTCTTACCTGGGCTTCCACGGCTCGGTAGGTTCTGGTAACGGCCAGTTCCGCGGGCCTTACGGGATAGCGTTTGCCCGCAACGGGAATTGGTACGTGACCGACGTCGGCAATCACCGCGTTCAATACTTCACGCCGGCCGGGTCTTTTCTCGGTAAGTGGGGCTCGTGGGGACGGGGCAGCGGCCAGTTCATGTTTCCCCTTCAAATCGCCGTCGCGCCAAACGGTAACGTTTACGTAGCGGATAGCGACAACGACCGCGTACAATACTTCACGCCCAGCGGTTCGTTCCTCGGCATGTGGGGCTCGCGAGGGAGCGGCGACGGCCAATTCTACGACCCGTCGGGCGTGACCTACGGCCCGGGCGGTATCGTTTACGTCGCTGACAGGAGAAACCATCGGGTCCAATATTTTACCCCGGTCGGGTCGTTCCTCGGTAAATGGGGGTCGCTGGGAAGCGGTAACGGCCAGTTTAATTGGCCTTCTGCAGTTGCCGTCACCGCGAACGGTGCCCGGGTATACGTCGCCGACTATAATAACCACCGCATCCAATACTTCCGCGAGTCGCTTCCCGCGGTCGTTCCGTCGTCCGTAGGCCGGATTAAGGCGTTGTTTAAGTAGGGGCGAACGGCCGTTAGGCCGGGGTAACGGGCCGGCCTTGCGGCCGGCTTCTTCAGTTATGTGCCTTGACGGCCCGCGCGGAAGGGGTTATAATTTAATTAAATGAAGTGGCGAACGTTGGCGCGCGTGCGACATGAGGAGTCTGTTATGAAGGCGCGGTCTATGATAATTATTTGCGTTGCCGCGGCCTTTTTAGCGGCGGCGTTTGCGGCGCAAGCCGCCGTGGGGTCCGTAATCAGTTCGTTCAAGATGACGGGCGCCGAGACGCCGAAGGCGACCGGGATATATCGCGATTGGACGTACGTCTACGGCATCCTGTATTCCGCCGGCCCGGATTATCTGACGACGTACACGCCGGCCGGTTCGGTAGTGCGTTCAGCGACGTTGTCGCGGGCCCAAGCGCCGCGCGACGCCGACCACAGCACGCTGGGCAGTGGCTACGTCGACGTCTTTGATTTCGGCAAGAAGATGCTCTTGACGTACAAGAAGAACGCGGAATTCGTGAAGGCGAAGCCGTTGCCCTCCGATACCACGGCGTACGCCTATATACCGGGCTCGTCGAAGTACTTCGTCGCCCGCGACGAGATGGTCTTCCGTTACACCACCAACGACGTATTGGTAAACAAGTTCTACGTCGGTGGGTACATCGGCGGCCTGGCCGCTACGCCCGTATACGACGGCAAGAACGGCGAATACGTGATCATAGGCCGGTCCGGCGTGGGCGGCTATTCGTACGTTTACACCGGCGGCGGCTCGCTGGTGGATTCGTTTGTAGTGCCGGGTACCGGTACGTACGCGTCGATCGTGGGTCGGGCCAACCCGAAGAAGTATCAACGGGCGTACTGGTGCGTCCAGCGAATAGGCACCGACCGTTGGGCGTACCAGGTCGACGTCGAGGCCACGGCGCCGGCGGTGGCGCCGGCTTCGCTCGGAAAGGTGAAGGCGCTCTATCGCTAAAGTACCGACGGGCGGCTGTATATGCATAAGCAAGGAGGGGTGGCGGCGATGGGATGTAAGGTATTGAGCTTAGTCGCAGCGGCCGCGACGTTAATCGCCGCGGCGCCGGCCTTGGGCGCCGTAGGCGACGTGATCAGTTCTTTCCCGTGGCCGAGCGCCCGCGACGCATATCGCGACGGCAGTTACGTATATTGCGTCGTCGGCACGAATACGCTACGTCGGTACACCGTCGGCGGTTCGCTGGTCGGGACCGTGGCGCTAAGCGGCCTGACGGCCGCGGCCGACGCCGACCACTGCGTCGCCGGCGCGGGCCGCATGACGGTCTTGGGCGGCGGCAACCGCATCTTCGAATACCGGACCTCCAACGGCTCGTTGATACGGTCGTACGCGGCGCCGCCGAGCACTACCGGGTTCGCGTACTTCCCGGGCAGCGCCTATTATTTCGTCCACAGCGGCGCGGACGTCCGCCGTTATACGAAGGCCGGGAGCCTGGTGAGTAGCTTTACGGTGAGTTATTCCGCCGGGCCCATCGCTGCGACGAGCCGTTTTAGGAACCGCGCCGGTAATTACGTCGTCGTGGGCTCGAGGCTCTCATTCTACGCCATGGTCTATACCGGCACGGGGTCCCTGGTGACGAGTTTCGTTCTACCGGCGGTGACGTACGGCTGCATCTGCGGCCCGGGCGCGCCCTCCACCCACGGCACGACGTACTGGTGCAACCTGCGCAGGGGGACCGATTTCTACGCCTACCAAATAGACCTCGGCAATACGAACGTGGCCGTAGCGCCGACGTCTTTAGGCAGGTTGAGGGCGCTGTATCGGTAAATATAGGGGTTAGTTAGGGCTTGACGTTAAGCGCGGGGAGGTAAGATTATGACGCGGGTGGTTATACGCTTGATTGCGGCTACGAGCGTTCTTGCGGCGGCCGTTTGGGCCGGCGTGGGCGACGTAATATCCTCTTTCCGAGCGACAAGCGGACCCGATTACGCCGGGGGCGTTTACCGGGACGCCGCGTACGTCTACGTCGCGTTTTATTCGACTCAACCTAGTTATTACCTTAAGAAGTATACGCCGGCTGGGAGTTACGTCGGCGTTCTCCATCTCGGTCCCCCCGGGGCCCACTGGCCTCTTACGGACGCCGACCACAGCCGCCGGGGCGCCGGGTACGTGACGATCGCCACGGACGCCAATTTTTTATTCACCTTTGATCTGTCGACAGGTTATCGCGTAGAGTCGATAAACCTGGGGCTATACGACATCTGGGGTTACGCTTATCGACCGGGAGCCAGGTACGCTTTCGCCTCGGAAGACTCCTCGGAATTCATATTTAAATACGATGCTTCCTGGAGCGTAGTAAGCTCCTTTAAAACGGGCGGGGCGCTCGCCGCGACGGACCGGTATAAAGGCCGCCCGGGCGATTACGTCATCGTCGATTCTACGCCGGCGCGCGTGTATACGGGTGACGGGTCTTTGGTCGGTACTTTCCCTAACGGGCGGGATGTGATAGGCCCTAACGGGCGAGATGTGATAGGCCGCGGATGCGTCTGCGGCCCCGGTTACCCGGCGAGTTGGGGTACGACGTACTGGCGGTACGAGGGCTGGTCGGGGTGCTGGGTGTACCAAATAGACCTCGGCAATACAACCGCCGTCGCGCCGGCGTCGGTGGGGAGGATAAAGGCGCTTTATCGTTAACCTGCGATTATTTTAGTAAATTAAGAGGAATCCTTATTAAAATTAAAGCTGTCGCATTATTCACCGGTTTAATTATCGCGTGGGGAAGTAACACGGTTACGTACGCCGGCCCCGGGTACGTCATCAGCTCCTTCGACGCGCGCCCCGGTTATCGTATGTACGTCCAAGGTATTTACCGCGACGCCAGTTACGTATATACCGTAGTCGGCGATTATACAAATAACCGGATTATTCAACTTCGGAAGTATACACCTTCCGGATCCTCCGTCGGCTGGGCCCGTCTCTTACTGGGGCCGTACCCCCTATACGGCGACGCAGACCACAGTACGTTAGGGGCCGGTTATTTCGCCATTATTTACGGCGAGACCTCGATCCGGGACATTAATATAGCCACGGGTTCCGTCTTAAGCTCGTGGTCACCCCTCGCCAATATGTACGGCTACGCTTATATCCCGGGCGGCGCATATAAGTACGTATTGGTCGAGGGTGGGACCGTATTCCGCTTCACAGTGACCGGAAGTTTGGTAAGTTCTTTCGCCGTAGGGTGGGGGAAATCTTTAGCGGCGAGCGACCGCTTCGCGGGGCGGTCCGGCGAATTCGTTATCGTCGCCGCAGACGGCGCCGTTAAAGTATATTCGGGCGGCGGTTCGCTGGTGCGCACGTTCGCCGTGTCCAGGCCGCCGTACTTCAGACACGACACGGCTGTTTGCGGCCCCGGCTACCCCGCTGAGTGTAATACTACCCTCTGGGCGCATTTGACGGACCGTATGCCGCCGTGGGACCGCGATTGCGTCTACCAAGTGTCTCTCGGCAACGGCGTCGCCGTCGCGCCCGCGTCGGTCGGGAGGATAAAAGCCTTATTTAGGTGAATTATCGGATTAAACGAAGAGCCGGCCCGCGGGCCGGCTTTTTTTGCAACTATTTTCAACATATACCTGTATTTATAAATATAGTATTAATAATATGAAGAAATTGATAAAATATATTCATTTTAATATTGACTTATGGGAGGTATTGTGTTAACGTTATACCAGACTAAGGAGGTGACCGGTTTGCCGACGTTACCTGGAAATTGCCCGTTCTGCGGCGGCGCCATAGACGTTACGGCGTTTGCCTGTCGCGATTGCGACGCCGCCGTCGAGGGCCGCTTCGCCCCGAATAAGCTGGCGGCTTTAAGCTCGGCGCAGGCCGAGTTCGTCCTGGCGTTCGTGCGCAGCCGCGGCAACATCAAAGAGCTCGAGCGCGAGCTGGGCGTCTCGTACCCGACGGTCCGCGCTCGCCTGGACGACGTCATCCGCGCCTTAGGTTTTAAGGTCGCCGAGGACGCCGCCGCGGCGGAGGAAGCGCGCGCCAGACGCGCCGGCGTGTTGGCGGCGGTCGAGAAGGGCGAGATGACCGCGGCCGAGGCCGCCGACGCGCTCAAGAAGCTTTAATTTTAAATCGTAGGAGGAACGATGGCCGAAGACGAGAGGATGGAGATCCTGAAAAAACTCGAAAAGGGCGAGATTAGCGCCGCCCGGGCCGAGGAGATGCTCGAGGCGCTGGACGCCGGCGTCGACGTCGAACCGCCGGAGGCCAAGGTCGAGGGCAAGGTGATAACCGACATAACGGAATGGTCGCCCGACGGCCCCATCAGCGAGTTGAGGCTCAGCAGTTTCGTCGGCGACGTCGTCGCCCGGGCGGGCGAGCAGACGCTGGTGGTCGCGACCGTCAAGGCGCGGGCGAAAAATGCCGCCGACGCCAAGAACCTCTTCGACAAGGTCGAGCTGACGTTCGACGAGAAGGACGGGAAAGCCCACGTTAAAGCCGACATGACGAAGAGCATCCTCGACCTCTTCCGCGGCGCCAAGGTGTGGGTCGACTTCGACGTCACGGTACCCGCCGACGTTCCGTTCGTCGCCTCGTACGGCACCGGCAAGCTCGCCACCGAGGGCATCGCGCGCGTGGGAGCCAACGGCGGCAACGGCAAGGTCGAGACCGACGCCGCGTACGTCGACGTCAACCTGGGCAACGGCAAGTTGCTCAGCCGCGGCGCGCGCGAGCTGGACGTCAACGGCGGCAATTTGAAAGTGTTCGTCGACGAGGCGGACGCCCTGGAGAAGTTCCGTTTAAACGTCGGCAACGGCGCCGTGGATTTAAAACAAACCCGTCTGCCCGAGAACGCGGACTATGCCTTTAACTTCGGCAACGGCAAGGTGTCGGCCGAGTTCGGCCGCAAGCCCACCGCCTGTTTAATTAAAATTGAGTCGCTGGCCGGCAAGTTGGATACGGATATACCCTTCGATAAGAAGGGGACGACGATGATCTACGCCGACGGCGAGGCCAAGGCCAACGTGAAGATCAACGCCGCCCATAGCAAGGTTGAAATAAAGGTCAAGGAGGATAAATAATGGTAACCGCGGAGCGCTTGAAAATATTGAAGATGCTCGAGGAGGGCAAGATCAAAGCGGACGAGGCGGCGCGGCTTCTGGAGGCCGTGGGAGGAAGCGGCGCGGAAGCCGAGGCGGCCGCGACGACCAAAGGCCGTGGCAGGACGCTTCACATCCGCGTCTTTCGCGGCGACAGCGAGCGCCCCAACGTCAACGTCAACATCCCGCTCAGCCTCGCGAAGTGGGCGCTCAAGTTCGCGCCCGAGCACGCGAAGGCGCGGATGGGTGACAAGGAGATAGACCTCGACGAGCTCGGCACCCTACTCGGCGAGGGCGTCGGCGAGATTATAACGGTCCACGACGAAGATAAGGACGAGCGCGTCGAGATCTCGATTAAGTAAAGGATAGTTACGTAAAAAACCCCGGCTTCAAGGCCGGGGCTTTTTTATGCCGGTTCTCCTACTTCGTTATTACCATCCTTTTAGCCGCCTCGTCGCCGCCCGCCCGGAGGTTGTACACGTAGACGCCGGGGGCGAAGTCGAACGCGAGATCGAGCACGTGCTTGCCGGCGCTATAATCACGCTGCGTCCGGTATACCTCGCGGCCGGCGAGGTCGTAGACGCGGAAGGACGTCTTGCCGGCGCGCGCCAGCGCGAACGGAACCGCGGTGCGGCCGTACGTCGCCGGGTTGGGGTAGTTCTGGCCCAGCGCGAAGGTGGCCTTGAGCGCGCCCGCCTTGCGCTCTATCGGCCCGTGGATACGGACGTGGTCGGTCGGGCTCAGGGCCTCGAGCCAGTAGCGGTACGTCGTCGCCGGGACGACGTCCGCGTCGACGAAAGAGTACGGCGGCTCGCCCGTTAGCGGCGTGTCGGTAATTTTTACGCGCCCGGGCCGGCCTTCGGTCTCGCGGTAGAGATTGTAAGCCAGGGCGTGCGTCTCGTACGCGGGGTCCCACTTTAAGACGATCGTCCCCGGCTCGGCGACCGCGACGAAGTTCTTTACGCTCAAGTCGCGGATGATGCGGTCCATACCCATCATGCACAGGTACGACGTGACCCAGGTATGGTCGCCTTTTTCGGTGCCGGCTTGACTGGGAGGGATGCCGCCGTCGTCGTCCGTGTCCTGGGCGACGAGGTTGGCCGCGACGTTGTCGAATTTGAGCCAGTATGACTCGTCGCCCGTCGCGTGATAGCAGCTGTGGTGGCCGAACATGTACCACGCGTTCCAGGCATTGTCCCAAGTCCCGGCGCCCGGTTTGACCAGCGTTTGGAGGTAGGGGCCGTATTCTGTCATCCAGAGCTTTTCGTCGTTGGGGTATTCCTTGAAATAAGAGTTGTGGAGGCCCCATACCGTAACGCCGCCGGACATGGCCCAGGCGTAATATCCGATCCGCCAACCCGGCGCTTCCTCCGCCAGCGATTTAACCTCCGACGCCAGCGACAGCGCTTTGGCCTTCAGGCCGGCGTCGCCGACGTCCTCCGCGTATTCGTAGAGGTTGCCGACGGCCCACGCCGTGCAGAGGTAGTTGTTTAAGTACGACATGTTCTTAATGTCGATGAGGTTGTCGGCCACGAAGCGCGCGCATGTAAGGCCGTAGTCTTTAAGCGAGTTGTCGCCGGTCGTCTGTCGGTACATCATCTCGGCGCGCATACCCCAGCCGCAATTGTATATGCGGTAGTATTTCGAGGCCGGGTTTTCCCAGCCTTCCTCTTCCCACGCCGGGTATTTATTTATATAGACCCAGGAACGCGCGACGGCGTCGTCGTACTCGCGGCTGCCGGTGAGCTGGCGCCACCGCGACCATACCCAAACCGACTCCGACGTGTTGTCGGTCTGGACGATGTGCGGCAAATCTTCGCCCTCGCGGATGCCGCCGTAGTTGGGGTCGTTGGGGTCTTTGACCTGCCAGTACTCGATGAAGGCGCACGCCTTCCCGAATACCTCCTCGGCGTCGTATTTTTCGGCGCGGGCGTCGTAGCCCAGACGCGGCTCGAGCGGCGGCCCGGGCGGCCGGGCCAGCTCCTCCGCGGTCCAGAACTCGGTGGCGAAAGTTCCCGTCGCGGCGGCCGCAACGGCGGTTAAGGTTATTATCAGGTTGCGCTTAAACATGACGGGTTCCTCCCGGCGACGTCTTTATGCGTTTATGGTTTTCGGCGAACGAACGCGAAGCTCTCGTCGTCCCATACGTATTCCTCCGCGAAAGTCGTTTCGCTCTCCTTCGTCTTAATCGTACCCTCGACCGTTAATATCGGCCGGGGCGCGTCGGCGAACGCGAGCGTCGCTTTATATTCGTATGCCGGTTCGCCGTCCCGCGTTTCCTCGGTTTTAACGCGACCTACCTCGCGCATGCTCGAGCCGTCGTAGCGGTAGAGGACTTCGTACGCCGCGCGGCCTCCCTCGGCGTCCACCGTTTCGCGGCAAGATAGTAGCGCCGGGCCGACGTCGAATACTCCCCGGCCTTCGACGAGCCACAGCGACGGCCGCCCGCGCGTCAAGAATTCGCCTACGAATTCGTCGCCGGTTCTCAGGAAGTAATAGAGCTCGTCCGGCTCGTCGTCACGCTGCACGAGCGCTACGACGTCGGCGTTTCCGGCACCGTCCAGGTCGCCGGTCTCCAGCGTCAGGTAACCGTAGCCGCCACGCTCGTCCAGGTAGTCGAGGAAGTGGCGGCGTTTGCCGCCTTCGCGGATCGCGGCGTAGCCTATAAGGGTGTCGGCGGCGTCGTCACTCCACCAATCGACGAGGTCCGCGCATTCCACGTAGTACGCGATCGCCGCGCCGTGGTCGCCGACCGCGGCGGCGCAATCGCCCAACCTTAAATAATCGTAACCCTCGAATACGCCGCGCGGGAATTCGGCCAGCGAGTCTTCGTACAATCGCGCCGCGGTTTTAAACTCGCCGAGGTGGTAGAAACAATCCGCTAAGTGAGTCAGCGTTTGCGCCCGCTCTTCGGCGTCGGCCGCGAGTTTTCGGTAGCGTTTTAGGTCTTTTTTTAATCGGCTTAGCTCTTTCTTGCTCAGGCCGCCGCTCTCCTCGTAGTTTATGTCGTACAGCGCTTCCCGTATCGCGTACGCGTACGCCTCCGGCCAGCGGGGATGGTTGCGGTTTTTTTTCAAAAAGGCCGTCAGCTCGTCGGAAGTACCCATTCGGATCGTCGCCTCGGCCGAGGCCGCAGACTCGGGGTATTGGTCGATGAGCGCGCGATGTTCGTCGCTGCCGCCGGCGTAGAAAAGCCGTATCGCCTCGGCGGGGTCGCCCATAAGTCGGCGCAGAAATTCCCGGCGTCGCTCTACCGCTGCCTCGAGCGAGGGGTCAAGCTCCGCGGCCTGTGTAAGGTATTCCAAGGCTGCCGCGACGTCGCCCTCGTCGAGTAGGGCCGCGCCGGCCAGTACGAGCCTGACGGCGGAGGAATCGTCCCGTTCTAAAAATACGCGGAACCTTCCGACGTCCGCGGCGGCGAGGTTGCCGGAGTCGTCCGGAGCATATAACGCGGCGTCGACGTACGTGTACGGACCTTCCTCGGCGGGGCGCTCGCGAGTGAAGGCCCAAAGCTCGAACGCGCCGTCGCCGTCCACGTCGTCGAAGGCGAACTCGGTAGTCCGTTCGACGTAGGCGCCGTATTCCCAGGCCGAGGAGTCGTCGCCGCCGTACCAGCGCGAATAGTAGTCCTCCCGGGAGCCGGTTTCACCCTCGAAGGCCTTGACGAGCTTTTCGCCGTCCACCCTGTACAATTTGAAGTAGTCGTATTCAGTACCCATCCCCGAGCCGTACGAGGCCTCGGTACACGTAAAGACATAGTACGTCCAGGGGCCGAGTCGGGCCCGGGCGACGGTTCCCTCGTCGCCGCCGAACTCGGGCATATAGTTGACGGGCCCGTCGGAATCGGCTACGCGCCAGCCCCGGCCGTCGTGGACGAACAGCGCGACGTACACCTCCGTGTAGTAACCGTACGCGACGCGGACCGCGGCCAGCGCTTGCCCGGAAGTTTCGCCCTCGACGAACGCGCTCGTCGTAACGCCCTCCGGCTCGCCGTACCGTTCGCTTATTTCTGCGAGGAATATCTTTTCGGCCGTCGCCGCGTCCGGGCACGCGGCTTGCGCCGAAGCCGCCGCGGCGAGCGCGACGAACGTAATCCAACCTAGCTTCTTCCAGGTACCGTACACTTTAATCCTCAGGTATGCCGCCGGTATGCATCTTGGGAGGAGAGCCTTCTTCGGCGCCGACTTTCGATTTTTCGTCTCCTTCCAATTTACCTACGAAAGGGCGCCATACGTACGGGTCGACGCCCAGGTAGCGCAGCGCGTCGGCGAGGGAAATGGTGGCCTTGGCACGCGCGGTGGCCGTCGCTCGGTAGGCGACGTAACCCGCGTCTTCGTACCGTTCGACTTTTATCTCCTCGTTTTCGGAAGTCTCCAAAATCCGGCCGGCGTAAATCGTGAGGTCAGGGATGCCGACGGGTTTTTTTAAGCAAAATTTGAAACCCTCCAGGTTATAGGTGGTTTGGATCTCGCGGGCAACGGCGCCGGGCAGCATGTTGCGCGCCCGGTCGCGGACGCTGCCGCGGACGTCGTCGACGGCGCGCGCCTTCGTCGATTTGGGCATACTCACGTCGCGGAAGAACGCCTCGTACGTTCTCTTTTCATCCATAGCCTTTTTAACCGCGGCCTTGGCGTCGGCCAAGTTGGCCTTGTCGTACTCGCGGACGAGGAAGACGAGGTTGACCGACCACCGCAAGTCGTATTTCGTGACCTGCGGTTCGGCGGCGCCGGTGTTGGCGGTGGGCGAGTCGTATCGTGAAATAGTCCTGGCGCCAGGGACGGCACCGGGGCCGTAGGCCGTTCCCAACGCGGCTATCGCGTCCCGCGAAATAACCGCCAGCCGCGCCAGGTCTTCTTCCGTGGGCGGCGCGGCCGTCGCGTCAATCCTTTTCTTTTCTTCGCGGTATAATTCCCGGAAAGCCAGATAAGATTCTTTGTGCCCTACGGCGAAGTACTTAGTTCGCGCGGCGAGGGCGCCGGCCTCGAGGGCTATCGCCGGCGGCGCGGCGCCGGCGAGCAGCGTCGCGACGTCGTTAGCGCGGCCGTACTCGTGTTGCTTGAGCAGGTACCGCGCCCGGGCCGCGAGCCACTCCGCATCCTCTGGTATGAAGGCGCCGCCTTCCAGGCGGAGCTGGCGGCCCTCGACCGTCAGCGCGTATGCCGCGGTTGTTGCGACGGTAAGGACGATAACGCCGACGACGGTGCTCACTCGTATCACGACGCGACGATATTAGCACACGCCGTTTAGCGGGTCAATAAATGCTACACGTATTTGGTAATATTTAAAGCCGGCGACGCCGGCCTTTGTTTTGAATCGGGCGGCAAACCGTTAACGGTAAAGCGCCTTTATTTTGCCCAAAGACGCGGGTGAGATAGCGGGCGCCGTATAGGCCACAATACGATAAACCCACCCCGGTTCTATCGGCGGCGGCCCGTTCTCGAGGACCCATAGGTAACTGCCGTCCCAGCTCAGATCGCTTATGCCGCAATTGCCGACCGGTGCTACGAAGGAAGAGATTATAGAAAACGTGTTGGGTTTGACTGTGAAGATATACGCCGGTGCGGAGTTCATTCCGAAAAATATATATTCGCCTAGCGGCGTATCGGCGTAAGCTAGAGCAGATGGTAAGTACCGCCAAGAACCAAGGTCGTAAGAAGCTACCACCGACCCCGTCGTAGTAAGGTTCCAAGCTAAAGGCGGTAACCTTTGACCTAACCATATAGGGTTTGATGGGTGGCCTTCGTAGTAATCTATGCCGTATAAGACCCCGGTACCCGGGTTAGGGAAGGAACCTATCCTCGAGCCGGTTTTGGGGTCGGACCAATTTACCCGGTCGCGCCAATTTATATCGTATAAATATTTTCTATTACCGTCCCACGCTAATTGCCGACCCCACGACTCGAGGTGGAACGAAGCGACGATGGAGCCCGTAGTAGGGGACCTCTTAGTTACTACATCGTGCGCGTAAATTACCCAAACGTATCCCCCCCCGTACGTTACGCCAAAAGGCCAGTACGCTTCTATGCTTCCCGCGTAGAAAGACGATACTACGCTGCCGGGGTAAGTGCCGAATACGAACGCGGGGAAAAACGGCGCGGACACAAGCATAACGATTATTATTCTACGCATAATACTCGTTTTCCTAAGGTTTCGGGGCCGCCGTTGCGGAGGTAAATATAATAACGCCGACGACGGTACTCGCTCGTATCACGACGAAATAATATTAGCACACGCCTCGCAAGGCGTCAATAAGAGCGCTGCTTAGCGAGCCGCATATAAACCGACGTTCAGTACAATTTTAACTAATAAAGAGGCTAGTTTATATTAGATACCGTATTTAGTACGTAGGCCCTCGGCGAGCCAAGACGTTTCGCCGTCGGCGCGCAGCCGCGTCACGAGAGCTTGCCAAGTACACCGTCGGAGAAGGGTGTCGTTCGTCAGCGATTTCTTTACGGCTTCGTACGCGTTCCATACGGCGCCATCCTCCTGAAAAGCCGGATTTCGTTCGTCATAAAGCAAGACCGCGTGTCCGCCCTCACGGTAAAGTTTTCCGTCCACTCTGACGCAAGCGGCGAGAATATTCCGGACAATCTGATATGTATGCATTAACGGACAAGGGACGTGGTCCTCGTCGGCCGGCCAGCGTAATAAATCAGGAATGTACTTCCAATATTTGACCCCGATAGCGGTTAGGGAGCACCGGTCGCTTCGGTCGCGCTGGCGCGCGTAATTGCCGTCACAATGTTCGCGTTCGTAATTATCGTCTTTTAGCGAGAGGCGAGGCCGGGAGCAAGTTCCTATGTCGGTCTCGCTAAGTTTACACTCGACGGCGACGCGATAGTCGGCGTCAAAAAATACGTCCACGTTCGTAGGCCGCGGTTCGCCTAGGTAATCCACGTCGTATTCTAAGGAGCAATTGACCTTCGCAGCTGGTTCCTTAATGAAAAGAGGTTGGCCCTCCTCGTCGCGAATACTTCTTAATAAGTCCAGCTTGCCGTAGAATTTTAGGTTAGCGAAAACGCTCTGTGCGAGTGCCTGCGAGCTTGTCATACTCCGAAACCACCTGTGCCGCCCCTTTGGCGGTATGTCTTGGAGTACTTTTTCCTTTTCCTCTTCGTTTGCGCGGGGTCTCACTAATACGTTTTCCGACGCGTGTTCCTTTTTGAAGACGGGTGGCGAACCGTCGTCAGTATATTTATCGTCAAAAAGGTCGTCGGCGTCGGCGAAGTGAGCCCGCCGGTATTCCCAGAAGCGACGGATGAGATTTTTTCGGTAACCCGACATTACTTTCTCCCGGATTTTTACCTTGCTTAAGGGATGTTTTCTCCATATCGCATGTTATCGCGATATTCAGAATTTTACAAGGTACAATGGCCACGTCGGGCAACCGCTTGACAGCTTACTAACGCGCTGTTATTATGCGGCGCGATGGGGGATGAGAAGCAGCGTTACAAGGTCGTCGTCTTCGTTCCGTGGGAGGCGCTCGACGTCGTGCGCGCGGCGATGGCTCGAGCCGGCGCCGGCGTCATCGGCGAATACGACTGGTGCTCGTTCGCGACCAAGGGCCGGGGGACCTTCCGCGGCGGCGAGGGCGTGTCGCCCACGGTGGGCCGGGCCGGCCGCCTCGAGGAGGTACCCGAGTGGCGGCTGGAGATGGTCGCGCGGGGCGACGTCGTCGAGGCCGTCGTCGCGGCGATGAAAGGAGCCCACCCCTACGAGGAAGTGGCCTACGACGTCTATCGCCTCGAGGATTTTTAACGGGGCTATATGCACAAGATAGAATTCGAACCGGCGTTTTTTAACAGGTTTCTTAACTGCGGCCCCGCGGTCCTGGCCGTGGCACAGCACGAGGGTTCCCCCAACATCATTACGCTGGCTTGGGCGGCGCCGGTGAGCCACGACCCGCCGCTCGTGATGATATCGGTGTCGCCGCGGCGCTACAGCTACGGCCTGATAAAAGCGGGGCGCGAGGTTACGATAAACGTCCCGCCGTGGTCGCTTTTGGAGGAGGTCGCGTTCTGCGGCCGCGTCTCGGGCCGCGACGTGGACAAGTTCGCCGAGACGGCATTGACGCCCGCGCCGTCCGAGCGGGTCAAGCCGCCGGGCATAGAGCAATGCCTGGCCACGTTGGAGTGCGTGTGGGAGAATAGCTTTGGGGCCGGCGACCACACGGCGTTCATAATGCGCGTCGTTCGCGTCGTCGCGGACGAGGAAGCGGCGATGAACCGCTTCGGCCCGGGCGCGGGGAAACCGACTACGATACATCACCTCACCGGCAATTTCTTCGCGCCCCTCGGCGGGCCGGCGCGGGAGGCGGGTAAGCCCAAGTGACGGGCGCTCGAGCTAAAGAGCCTATCATAACGCTCACCAGCGACTTCGGCGTGTCGGACGGATACGTGGCGAGTATGAGGGGCGTCCTGTTGAAGCTGTGCCCCGGCGCCCGACTGGTCGACATCAGCCACGACGTTCCGCCCCACGAGATCCTGCCGACGGCGCTGATAATCGAGGCCACGGCCCCGTATTTCCCCTCGAATACGATCCACCTGGTCGTCGTCGACCCGGGCGTCGGCTCGAGGCGGCGGGCGCTCGCGTTGGCCGCGGTCGGGCAATACTTCGTCGGCCCCGACAACGGCGTCTTCACGCCCTTTTTACAAGAGGACGTAATGGCCGGTGCCGTCGCGATCGAGGAGGAGCGCTTCCGCCTGAAGCCGTACTCGAGCACCTTCCACGGCCGCGACCTCTTCGCACCCGCGGCGGCGCACATCGCCCGCGGCGCCGACTACCGCTCGCTGGGGCCGTCGCTCGAAGACCCGGTGAAGTTCCCGTGGCCGCGAGCGTCGATGGAGGGCGACGAGCTCGCCGGCGTCGTACTCCACGTCGACCACTTCGGCAACTGCATAACGTCCATAAAAGAGGAAGACCTCCCGCCGTGGGAGGCTTACTACGTGCGTTGTTGCGACGTCGACTTCGGGACGTTGAAGCGGCACTATACCGAGGTCGTCTCCGGCGCGCCGTTGGCGCTCATCAACTCCATGGGGCGCCTCGAGCTCGCCATCGCCCAGGGTAACGCCGCCGTCGCGTTGGGCATCAAGGCCGGTGACGACGTGCGGGTGGCGGCGACGAAGTAGGCCGACTAGCGGTTACTTCCGACCCGACAGTTTGGCCCAGAGCGATTTCTTCTTTTCTTTTTTAGGGGGGAGGTCGACGTCGTCCGGGTGGAGGCGGCGGTAGAGTCTGACGTGGCCATGGCCGGAGCGCGTTTTCTCGACTACTAATTTGCCGTCCGGCCCGGGCGTCGCGGCCGCGGCCATAATCCACACGTGGTACGACTTGCCCGGCTCGACCGCGACGTTGTCGGCCAGCATGTCGTGGTAGGTTACGCGCTCGGCGCCGTCGGCGGCGACTTCGGCGATGAGGTGGCTCTTGTACGTGCGGCTGAAATATTGGTGGCGGCCGAACCATAGAAGCGTCCGGCCGTCGGCCTCGGGCTGCCACCCCTCGACGCGGACGACGACGTCGGCCTCGCGCGTCGTGAGGTGGCCTACGCATTCGAAGTGTGGGTCCGTTTTGAAGTCGTACAATTTCTTACCTCCGCTAACAAAGCTGTAGTCGGGATTTATGCGGCTGGCGTTCGTACAATTTTCGCCCTCATTCGGCAAGGTTTCCGAAAATATTTCCCAGGCGCTGACGCTGGCGGACGGCGTCGAGGCGGACCTGTACGTGTTCCCGGAGCTCTTCGCGAGCGGTTATCAATTCAAGGACCGCGAAGAGCTGAAGGAGTTGGCCGAGCCGGCGACGGGCGGCCCCACGGTGGAGCGCCTCGCCGAGTGGTGCCGTCGCCGCGGCGCTTTTGCCTGCGCCGGCATCCCGGAAGCCGACGGCGACGCCCTGTACAATAGCGCGGTCCTTATGGGTCCCGACGGCCTGCGCGGCGTCTACCGGAAAGTCCACCTTTTCTGGCGCGAGAAGGACCTCTTCGACGCGGCCCGCGAGGACGCGTTCGAGGTGTACGACGTCGGCCTCGCCCGGGTGGGGATGATGATCTGCTTCGATTGGATATTCCCCGAGGTCGTCCGCATCTTGGCGCTGCGAGGCGCGCAGATCGTCTTGCATCCCGCCAATCTGGTTTTGCCGGACTGCCCGGCGGCTATGGTCACCCGCTGCCTCGAGAACCGCGTCTTCGCCGTCACCGCGAACCGCACGGGGATCGAGGACCGGTGGGACGAGGCGATGACGTTCATAGGCCAAAGTCAGATCGTGAACCCGCGGGGCGAAGTGTTACTCCGGCTGGAGGACGAGGGGGCCGCGGTCTCGATCGACGTAAACCCGGCCGAAGCCGACGACAAATTCGTCACCCCCCAAAACGACGTCTTCGCCGACCGGCGCGTGGACCTCTACAGCGAACTACTAAAACCGAAATAATTGCGGCCTGGTTTAGTAGAGGCCCGCGGCGCGGGCCTTATTTTTTACCCTTAACCATAGCGACGAGCTCGTCGCACGTGAGGACGTACGCGAAGCCGTACGCCAGGTTGAGAAGCGAACCCCTGTGAAACTCGAGCGACGGCGCCGCGGTGCCGTCGGCGGCGAAGAAGACGCGGAAGTCGCGCATGAACGCGTCGCGCGCGGTGCTCTCGCAGCATAGGTTGGTCATTACGCCTGTTATCGCCAGGTCCTTTACGCCTGCCTCGCGCAGCCTGAGCTCGAGGTCGGTGGCGACGAACGCGTTGTACCTGATTTTGGGAATTACGACGTCGCCCGGCCGGGGCGCGAGCCCCTCGAAGATCGCGGCCTCCCATGTACCCTCCTTGGGCGACGAGTCCTCCCACCAAAAGGCCATCATGCCGGCGTTGCCGCCCGCCGGGTCCTCGGCGTGTCGGGTGAAGAAGACGGGGCGGCCCGCGGCGCGGAAGGCGTTGGCCACCGCGGCGACGGCGTCCGCGATCGCCGCGCCGGCGGGCAAGTAGATCGAGCCGTCAGGATGGATGAAGGCGTTCTGCATGTCGACGACGAGCAAGGCCGCGGCCGGCACGGCCAGCTTCATCTTGTGGACGTTGTACGGCGCCAATTCCTTTAGGAGCCGCGGCGCTTCGGCCGCGGGGTCGTACGCCAACTTTTCTACCATCAATCCGCGCCCTCCATATCGGGTATAAGCTCGCCGGCCTTGAAGTGGCCGCCGGTACTTTCCTTGGCCTCCGGCGGCGCCGCGGCCAGCGCTTCCTCGTAACCGCGCTCTACCTCCTGCAGCGCTTTCTCCTCGTCCTCGGGCGGGCGGTACGTGAACGTGGTCTTTGTCCACTGCAGCGGGGCCACCACCCACTTGAAGACGCGCATCTCCCAGTGGACGTGCGGGCCGGTGGCCAGGCCGCTCGAGCCCATATAGCCGACGACCTGGCCCTTCTCGACCGTTTGACCGGGCTCGACGGCGACGGCCGAGAGGTGATTGTAGATGGAGAAGACGCCGCGGCCGTGGTCCAGTATAACCGTGTTGCCGCGCACGATGAGCCCCTCGGCCAGCATGACCTCGCCGCGGTTGGAGGCCCGGATGGGCGTCCCCTCCTTGTTGGCGATGTCGACGCCGAGGTGGCGCGACTCGCCGCCGGTGCTGAAGGTGCGGTACGTGCCGAAGGGCGACGTTATACGCCCCTCCGCCGGCATCGCGAAGGTCCCGGCCCAGAGTTGCTCGTCGCGGCGCCGCGTGATGATGCCCTGGACCTTGCGGTACTCGAGCATCTTCTTCTCCTCGAGCGCGGGGTCGAAGATCTTCTTCTTGTCCGGCGCGGTGATTACGATTTTTTCTTTAATGTAGCCGCCGTCGGCGACCGTTACCGTCCCCTTAAGCTCGACGGCCTCGTCGTAAACGTCGTAACCGGCGACGACTACCGGGTACTCGCCCGGCGGACAGGACGCGCGAACGCCGACGATGCTCGTAAAGCCGTCGGCCGTTTTATAGAACGGGAACTTCTGGTCCCAGAGCTTGCCCTCCAGGTCGTAGAGCTTTTTATTGGCGTTGAGTTTGACGACGAGCGTCCGGCCCTGGTCGACGCGGCCGGGCTCGAACGCGAGCTCGACGACGGTGGCGTGGTTCTCGACGTAAAACGTGACCTGGGTGCCGGCGCGGTTGCCGCGCGCGTCCGCGGCGGCGACGGCCAGCTCGTGGCGGCCGTCGGCAAGCAACCCGGTGTCGAGCTTGAAGCGGAACTTGACGGTTCGCCTTCCGCCAAGCTCGAACGCCGGCGTACAGTCGGCGCCGTCGAGGACCAGCGAGAATTCGGACAATTTCGACTGGTCCGCGACGCTGCCGGTAATTTCGATAACGCCCTCATACTTCGCCCCCTCGGCCGGGACGTCGAGCGTGACGCGGGGTGCCGTCTCGTCTTTGCTGAAGATGCCGCCCCATGCCGCGAGGCCGAGGAAAACTGCGGCGGCGGCGGCCAGGACTACGACGACGATTACCGCGAGCCGGCCGCCGAAGCGGCGCCGGGGGATCACGATCTCGTCGCGGGGCGTAGGTATGGGTGCTTTAGTGGCCGTCATATTCGACTTCCAAACCAAATCGGTGTTTGAGTCAAAGCCGGCGTTATCTCCGGGGACGTTAGCGTAAGGCCGCGGCCTTCTCCGGTTGGCCGTTCAGCTCGTACGCCGTGGCCAGGTTCCTACGGGCGATGTCCTTGGCGGCCGCCGGGTCCATAGGCCCCTTGGGCTGGAGCGTCAGCGCTTTCTCCAGGACCTCTACGGCGCGGCGGGGGCGCCGGGCGCGGATGCAGGCCAGGCCGAGGTTGTTGTGGGCCCAGAAGTCGTCCGGCATAAGGACGACGGCGCGCTCGTACGCCGTCGAGGCTTCGATGTGGCGGCCCACTTCCTGGAGCGCGAGGCCGAAATCGAACCAGTATGGGCCGGTCTGGGGTGAGCGCTCCGTCGCGGCCTTGTAGTAAAACAACGCCTCGCCGTACTCTTTCGCTCCGGCCAGCTCTTTCCCGCGTTCGAAATAATCGCCGGCCTTCCACGCCGGGACGTCGGCTACGGCGGTGACGTTGATGGCGGCGAGCGGGGCGTCCGCGGCCGCTTCGGCCGTGGGCGCGCTTTCACCCGTCGAGGGTGCTTCCTCCGCCGCCACGTCCAGGTACGCGCCGAAGGCCCAGCCGCGCTTCTTGTCGACGGTCTCGACGTCGTACCAGTACGCCGCCTTGCCGTCGATGGTCTCGGCGGCGTCGCTCTTGCCGTGGACGAGGACCTTCTCTCCTTCGCTCAGCCTCCCGATTACGGCGCCGTCGAGGTTCGGTTTATCGCGCAAGTTCAAGGGTCCGGCGGTCACGCGGGCCGTTTCGGGCACGGGCGAGGCCTTTTCGCCGGCCTTTTCGACCGTCGTCGCCGGCGGAACCGGCTCGGCCTTTTTCTCCTTTTTACCGCAACCCGCGACGGCCGCGACGAGCAGCGGTATACATAGTATAACGATATATCTTTTCATAAAAATACCCCGCGGTTTTGGGTTACGTCCTACGCGACGTTCTATTGTAAATCGACGTATCTGCTCGTTCGTACGTAATCCTCTTTCAACAACGGCGACGAGATTACGAAGTCCGCGGTAGAACGGTTACAGGCGGTCGGTATATTGTAGAGGACCGAGATGCGGAGTAATGCCTTCACGTCGACGTCGTGGGGGTGGGGCGTCATCGGGTCCCAGAAGAAGACGAGGATGTCGAGCTTATCTTCGGCGATGGCGGCGCCGAGCTGCATGTCGCCGCCCAGCGGGCCCGAGCGGAAGCGCCGGACGTCGAGGCCCGTCTCCTCGGCGATGACTTGGCCGGTGGTCCCGGTAGCGTAGAGCTCGTGCTCGCGAAGCGTCCCGACGTTGAACTTCACCCATTCCAGCAGGTCCTGCTTGCGGCCGTCGTGTGCGACTAAGGCGATTTTCTTTTTCAATTCGGCCTCCGTGTATAAAAATTAATTGCCCATCGGGTCCCGGAACGTCCCGCGCGCGCGCACGTTGCGCCACGCGGCCTGGAACGCGAGCGCGGCATTCAGAAGGCGGTAGCGGACTGGTTTTAACGGCAGGTCGTACGGCGGCGCAAACGCCACCGTCTCGCCGCCGAAGCCTTTCTTGAACGTGTAGACGCCGTATAGCGGGTTGCGCGGCGACGGCTCGCGGGGGATACCCCAGAAGTCGAAGATTTGGTAACCGGCGCCTTTGGCCCAGCGAATCGCCTCCCACGCGACCTTGTTCGTGGCCTTGAGCTCGCGGCGCGTCGACGACGACGCGGCGTGGGCGTAGTGGGCGTACTTGCCGAAGCCGAGGACGAACGCCGCCGCCAGTGGCTCGCCGTCGTATTCGGCGATCAATACGGCGCTCGCGGGGCCGAAGAGCTCGAGCACCTTCTCGTAGTAGGGCAGGTTGTGAACGAGGAAGTGCTTGCGTTCGATCGTGGCCTCGAGGACCTCGTAGAAAACGTGAAGGTCCGCTGGTTCTTTGCCGACCCGCACGATGACGCCCTTGCGGCCTGCCAATTTAACGTTGTAACGCGTTCGGCGGTCCATGCCGGCGAGGAGTTCGTCCTCGCGGCGCGTTAGCTCGAGGTAGAGCGTACGCCGCGGTTGGACGCCGCGGCTGCGCCGCACGTACCCCAGCGCCTCGAGCCTGCTCAAGTCCGCCTCGAGGCGAGCCATCGGTTCTATCTTGAGGACGACGGCGCCCCGTTTCCGGGCCGGCTCGAGCAGCGCCGCCGTCAGCTCGCCCAGCGCGGTGCCGTCGCCGTAGTCGACGAGGAAGCCGCGCGGCGCGTACCACAGCTCGCCGCCGACGACCGGGATAGGCCGGCTCAGTATTTGCGCGCCGGCCCGCGCGCGGCCGTCCTCCAGTAAAATAAAGCGGTGCGGCCGCCAGCCGAACGCGCCCTTCAGCTCGCCCCAGGCGAAGCTGTGCGTTATCGAGTACTCCGCCCGGGCGAGGACGAATTCGTCCCACCGGCCCGCGTCGTCGATTTCCTCCAGGCGCCACGCCACGCGGCCGATTATACCAAACGGCGGGCGCCGTTTTCAATCGTAAACGCCACGCCTCCGAACGGCGCCGGCGGCCGTTTTTCTTGAGCCCTAATTAAATAAAAATATATCGAAAACTGCGGAAGTTTCTAAACATAATTGATATGATAAATAATAATAGTGCAATATTTTTTTCTTGACTATTTTGGCGCGAATGTTAAGGTAGGACGCGAAAAGGAGGTGGAGAAGATGTACAAAAAGGTGTTGCTCGTCTGCTTCGTTGTGGCCGCGGCGGCCTACGGTCAGGAATTCGAGCTCAAGTGGGATACCGGGACGTTCGGCTTCCAGTTGGGCTACGCCAAGGGGTTCGATACCTGGTGCGCGAACGATTTCGAAGTTTCGGCCTTCGATTGAATGCAAGAGTTCTTCGTAAAGTCTTTACGAATATATTGCAGCCAGGACCAGGCCAACGGCAAATTCGACGGCTTCCGGATAGCGATTTTCGACTTCAGCGCCAGCGTGCCGGGCGAAATATTGTGGCCGGAAAACGGGCAGCCGAAGTTGGTTATCCCGGAGGGCGACGGGAATTCCGGATGGTACGAATTCCCCGTGGCGTGGCCGCCCAGAGATAAGCGCGAATTTTTGGTCGGCCAGGAGCAGTTCTTCGATTGGCCCGAGTGCGACCCCTTCTGCTTCGACGACAACGACTCCGGCAACGGGAAACACACATGGCTTAATTGTGACGGCGTGTGGTCGAGGACCGTCGCTCCCAACAACCTCATGTTGCGGCTAGTGGCCGGATACTACGGCGCGGTGGCGCCGACAAGTCTGGGAAGGATAAAGGCGCTGTACCAATAAACTGCGCCGGCGCGAGCGCCGGGCCGTGGCTGCGTTCTGCGGGGCCGGTTCGGTTTGACGAATATTTTTAGAAATCGGAACCCAGCGTTCAACGATAGGGTTGGGTTAACGGCGAAGTGTAAGTAGCGCGGTTAAGAAAGGGGACGGGCGCCGTGGGTAAAATAATTATAGCGTTTATGGTCGCCGTCGCCGGCGTGGCCGGGGCGGCGACGTACTACGTCGACAACGTGAACGG
>JAUWLW010000065.1 GCA_030613505.1 Candidatus Zixiibacteriota bacterium | reverse complement strand
GAACTCGTTGCGCTCGTAACGTCCGAGGAATACCCGGAAACGTTCGACACGAAGGAAGGGCTAACCGACGAGCATAAGACGTTCCTGCGGAAGCTCCGGCGCGGCGAACGCATCGCGGCGCTGATTTACCGGGCGAGCGTTTATATGAGCGTAAACATCGAACGGCTCCGCAAGCTAATCGAGACCCGCGAGCGGCGACGCCGCGAGGGGTATATATCGCGCGAAGACGTGGTAACGGAGTTCAGTATACACTTCGGCGCGTTCTTCCGGGGGCTTGAGTCGCAGTTGGGTAGCGTGTTGACGGCGGAAATCTTCGGTATCATTTGCCGTAGTTACGTCCGTGACGTTGGCGCACCGGCCGAAACCGTCGTCGAGGCCACGGCTACGGCGTCGGACGCCGGGCGGGCGCTCGTCGAGGCGTGGAGAGCTATGAAAGCGGAAAAGGGCGAAGCTGAGTAAGGACTATCAAGATGAGGGACGCCGCGGCTATGTCCTTAAACCGTACCGTCGCCCTTAGAGGGTATAGAGCGGCTCTACACATTAGCGGAAACCCCTTGGATACTTTGAAAGTAGAGGAAACCCCGTGGATACCCTCTCAAGGGCGTCCATAGGAGATAGAGCTTTCGGACGAAAAAGACGACGAAACGGTTCCGTAAATGTTGCGCGACGTGGCCCGCGAAATCGTCGCAGTAGCGCGCGGCGAAAGCTGTGTCACGCTGTTTCCAGAACCACATAACAAACGCGTTCCGACAAGCCCACCACGAAGAGAGCCTGTTGAACCATTCAAATGGGACGATTATTTTCTAAACCAACCCCGCTCCCCGGGAAGTAACCTTCATTCCCACTTGACTTACCGCCGGGCTGTTTATATTATGGGTACTCAAAGGGAGACAAGGTAATGGCCGCAACGACCGAAAATAATCCGTATATATTCTTCTCGCCGCCCTAATCGATTAGGGCGGTGTTTTGCTCACCCGAAAGTAAGCCGTTATAACTTAATTAGCTAATGCGGAAGAATCATTGGGAGCGAAGAGTGGCTCGGGCAATAGGAAATAAAGTGTTATGTCGGCCGTAAAAACATCGCAAGCCGCCGTAAGGCACTACTACGAAACGCTCGAGCGGCTGCGGGACCAGCGCCTCGACAACGAGGGCAATCTCCGCGGCGCGTTCGAGCGTTTGTTGCTGGCGACCGTGCCGCGGGGGTGGTCGTGGGCGACGGAGCGGGGGGAGACGGTGCAAGGCCGGCGCGTCGTACCCGACGGTACGCTGCTCGACGACTATTACCAACCGCGCGGCCACTGGGAAGCGAAAGACCCCCACGACAACCTGAACGCCGAAGTCGCCGCCAAGATAAAACGTCATTACCCCCTCGACAACATCATCTTCGAGGATACGCGCGAAGCGGTCCTCTACCAAGGCGGCACCAAGACAGCGCGGTACGATTTAGGCGACGCGCGGCAACTCTGCAATCTTTTAGACGACTTTTACTCGTTCGTCCTCCCCAAAATAGAGAACTTCGAGAAAGCGGTCGAGGAGTTCAAGGGCAGCGTCGCGCGCCTCGGCGCCGGCCTGCAAAAGAAGGTCGCCGAAGCCCACCGCGACAACCCGACTTTCGAACGGGCGTTCGAGCGCTTCTTCGAGCTGTGCAAAAACTCCCTCAATCCCAACCTGAGCCGCGACGCCGTGGACGAGATGCTCATCCAGCATCTCCTCACCGAGCGGCTATTGCGGACCGTATTCGCGCACGAGGACTTCCGCCGCCGCAACGTTATAGCCGCGGAAGTCGAAAAGGTAATCGACGCGCTGGTGTCGCAGGCGTTCAACCGCCACGAATATTTAAAGTCGCTAGACCGCTTTTACGTCGCCATCGAGGGCGCGGCCGAGGGCATCGCCGACTGGGAGACCAAGCAGAAGTTCCTGGATACGGTGTACGAGCGGTTCTTCCTGGGTTACTCGGTAAAAATCGCCGACACGCACGGCATAATCTATACGCCGCAACCCTTAGTCGACTTCATATGCGCCTCGGTCGAGCGCGTCCTGGCCGACGAGTTCGGCAAAGCGCTCGGCGACGAGGAGGTAGTCGTTATCGACCCCGCGGCCGGGACCGGGTCTTTCGTCGTCAACCTCCTCCGGCGGGTGGACCCGCGGAAACGCGACGACTTCTACCGGCACCGCCTCTTCGCCAACGAAGTGCTTCTGCTACCCTACTACGTATGCTCGCTGAACGTCGAACACGCCTACTACGAGCTGGCGGGCCGCTACGAGCCGTTCGAGGGGATGTGCCTGGTGGACACGCTGGGACTTATGGACGAACCGCAGCAGAAGCTCGCCTATATGACAGAGACCAACGCCGCGCGCGTACTGCGGCAGCTCGAGGCGCCGATAACGGTCGTTATAGGGAACCCGCCGTACAACGCCAAACAGTTAAACGAGAACGATAACAACAAGAATCGCCGCTACCCGGCCGTAGAGAAACGCGTCCGGGAGACGTACGCCGCGGCCTCGACCGCGACGAACAAAAACGCCCTGGCCGACGTGTACGTCAAGTTTTTCCGGTGGGCGACGGACCGCCTCGACGGCCGCGACGGCGTCGTGTGCTTCGTCTCCAACAACGGCTTCTTTGACGGCATCGCCTTCGACGGCTTCCGAAAAGACCTCGAAGACAACTTCGCGGCAATATACCACTTCGACTTCAAGGGTAACGCCCGAACGTCTGGGGAACGACGTCGCCGCGAGGGCGGGAACATCTTCCTGGATAAGATACGCGTGGGCGTAGGGATAACCGTTTTGGTAAAGAAAAAAGGGGCGGGTAAAACGCGGATCTTTTACCACGCGGTGGATGACTACTTTAAAGAACACGAAAAGACGGCGCACCTGTGTTCATTCGCCGACGTTAGCACCGTTAAATGGCGCCGGCTCAAGCCGGACGCAAGGCATACGTGGTTAACGCCGGCCGGCGCCGACGAGTTCGATACGTTCGTACCCCTCGGGACGAAGGAAACGAAGAGGGAAAGCGTAAAACCCGAAGGGGTTCTATTCGGCCTTTACGGGCGGGGCGTGGCGACGTGCCGAGACGCCGTCGTTTACGACTACGACGCTACGCGGCTAAAAGAACGGGTTAAAGAATTTATCGAGGCTTATAACGTTAACGTCGACCGTTATAAAAGGGCGGAAAAACCCACGGCAAAAGAAGATTTACGGCGCTTCATAGATAACTTCGTAGACTACTCGCGGGTTAAGTGGAGCCGCGATTTGAAGCTGGATTTAAAACGCGGCTATTACGCGGAATTCAAAAAAGAAAAAATACGTTTGTCGTTGTACCGGCCTTTTAATAAGCGTTTTTTATTTTTCGACCGGATATTGAACGAAGAGGTATATTTATTCCCCTCGTTCCTCCCCACGCCGGCGCAGGAGTCCGAGAACTTAGTAATATGTATGAGCGGCTTGGGGATGCAGAAATCTTTCTATTGTATCGCGACTAACGTAATCCCTGAAGTCCAAGTAATATATAATACGCAATGCTTCCCCTTCTACGTCTACGACGAGGACGGCACGAACAGGCGGGAGAACGTTACCGATTGGGCGCTCGAGCATTTTCGCTCGCATTATAAAGACGAGAGTATTACGAAGTGGGACGTCTTCCACTACGCCTATGGCCTGCTGCACCATCCCAAATACCGCAAGGACTTCGCCGGGTGCCTGAAGCGCGATTTGGCGCGCGTACCCCTGGCGCCCGACTTCCGGGCGTTCGCCCGGGCCGGCGCGGAGCTGGCGGCGCTGCACGTCGGCTACGAGGACCTTGAGCCGTTAGAGATGGAGTTCGCGTGGGCGCCGGACAAACGTGCGTCGTTCCGGGTGGAGGATAAGATGCGCTGGCAGGGGTCCGGCAAGACGACGCTCCGCGTCAACGACGCGCTGACCCTCAATGGCATCCCCAAGGAAGCGCATAAGTATATGCTGGGGAACCGCTCGGCGCTGGATTGGCTCGTGAACCAGTACGTCGTAAAGCGCGACAAACATTCGCACGAGATAACGTCCGACCCGAACCGTTCGGACGACCCCGAGTACATCGTCCGGCTGGTGGGCCAGGTGGCGCGGGTTAGCGTCGATACGGTCCGCTTCGTAGACGGGCTTCCGAAAAAGGGCTGGTAAGCTGGAGTAGCTGGTACCGGGCGACTACGTTGCCATCGTAATCGCGCTCGCCGAAACGGACCGCATAATGAACGAGGAGTGCGACCCGGCGTTTAAGGAGATGATGGGGCTATAGCGCGTTAATCGTACGAACGGTATTTACCCCGCGACGGGGGTTATATATACAATTTAACCGTTTTCAAAGGGAGCCCGGATTAATATGGAAATAGATATTAAAATTTCGTACCCGGACTTATGGGGCGACGCCGAATTCGGAAGAAAAGAATGGGGTAACGTAAATTTTCTCATTGGCCCCAACGCTTCCGGGAAAACTATTTTTGCGGAAATTTTACGCGGGGAAATACAAAAAAAAGGAATAAGCTGCGCGTATCTTAGCGCAGAACGGTTAGCTGGCTTCGAAAAAACCAATTACGGCTCCCATAGTGCTTCGGCTTTCGACAGGGGTTTAAATTTCATTCAAGCCCAACGTATTAAATCTGAGGGGGTAAAATACGGGTTATCGACTTTCGCGTACCTCGACCTTAAAAACAAACCGGATATACTTTTTAAAATTGAAGCTGTCCTTTCGGAGTTTTTTGGGAAAAATTTAATATTAAGGGAGGTCGCGGGCAACCTCAGGCCGTTTATCCGAGTAGTTGAAAACCTAAAAGAATACGACCTTAAGGTCAAAGAATGCCACGGCTTGAAGGAAATTATTACGCTATTAGCTTTTATTTACGATGAAGAGAGCGATTACCTTATAATCGACGAACCTGAACTACACCTCCACCCCCAACTACAGTCTTTTGTGCTTCAAGAAATAAGGAAAAAAGCCGAACCGCAAGACAACGGAGGAGGAACTGACAAAACAAAAAAATTCTTCATTTGTACCCATTCGCCTTATTTGGTTGAATTACGCACTACCGAAGACCTTAAAAATTGTATCGTCTTCCGATACGGAAAACTGCCTACCTATATCGATGATTTCTATCCTGGCGAAGAGCGTTTGGTTAAATCCTTACTGCCCAAACTAAACGCGCACTTAAAACAATTTTTATTTTCGGAAAGGCCGGTTTTCGTAGAAGGCCCTACCGACCAGCAACTTTTTACAATTATACAAGAAAAAAGGCGCGTTCCGTTGGGAGGTGCCGGCGTTTGCTTCCTCGACGTCGGAGGGAAAGACGAACTCGGCGCATTCTACTGGATTTGCCGGAAGTTGGGCATCGACGCGCGATTTATCGCGGACCTGGACGCGTTAATCGAAAGCAATTTAAAGAAACACGTTTTGCGTGACGATAGGTTTTTAAACACAATAAACGAAAGGGGCCAAGGCGTAAAGCCGAACGATTTTATCGGCCCGCTTTGGGATAAGGTAGATGAGTGCATAAAGGAATTAAAAACGAACCTAAAAACCAAAGAACCCGCGTTGAGCGGCCTGGGCGCGTTTGCTAACGCCTTTTTCCAAACGGAAAACGAACGTAAACGAAGGACCTTGTTTTTCATCGCTTTGTGGAACATTCGGGAAGAACTCGAAAAGCACCTAATTAATACGAAAACGAATTTAGGTTTCATCACGAAGAAGTTAGAAGCGATAATCGACGTATTTAATTCGACAAGGGTATACTTCCTCGCACGGGGGGAACTCGAGCATTACCTCCCTTCATTTAAAGGAAACCCATACGATATCAAAATAGGAGATAAACAAAAATCGTCCACCGCCGAAAGGGATTATTTACTAACCGAGGAAGTTCACGAGGATGAGCTAACGGCCCATTATACTGGCTTATTAGAAATCCTTGACGCCGCGACCGAAGCCTCAGAGATAGATTACCGCCTACACATTAAAAAGGCTATCTTTGAAATAATTAATGGAATCAATTTGGCTTTCGCGAACGGCGAGGTTGTCGACGAAGAAACTTTGAAAAAACACCCGGATATACCGTGGAAGGCATATAAGCGTATAATAGATTTAATCAGCTACGAGACTACTACAACGGGATATAAAGCGCGAATGAAATTAATTCCGTCGATTGACCCCTTAGGGACGGAATTCGAAATAAACGAAAATACTACGGCTGTTAATTTTAACCTCGATACCGGGTAAGCGTTAGGGTATTAACCGAACTCCACAAACGTAGCCCGCCTTTATAAACGCGGGACGTACTGATACGTGGACTACAGGCTCCACAACCGGATGCGCCGCCTCTCCCTGGGTCCCACCTCCCGCGCATTCGCTTAAGCCGCCCCGACTAAAGAACTCCGTACCATATTTAAGGCGCGCTTTTGTGCCATTTAACCCGGCGCGCGGTCGACGGGGTTATGGATACGTAAAGAAGCATTACGCCGAAGCGTAGAGGAGACGAAGGAGCGAACGCGGTTATAAGCGGGGAGGGCGGCGGCGCTTCCTCCGGTAGCGGAACTCCCCATCAGAAATCCCTTGGCGGCTTTTAACGGTGTGCCAGAATCGACGTTCCAGGGTTTTTGGTATCTTGATAACCCGGGCTTATTTGGCGCGTCAGGAGGCGGGAAATCGCGTCTGCCGCTATCGGAACAAAACGGGCGATGCGGTCAAAAAGAGTGCTGATACCTCGAACGGCGACGAGTGAAGGCGGACGAAAGAAGAGAGGTTAACGTTCGAAGAGGGAGTTTAACGGGTCACGTTCGGCGTGATTCCAACGTTGCGCAGCAAGCGGTCCAGGGATTCGGGTGCGCGGATGGGCGCTCGAACCGTTCCGCGGGACAAGGGGGCGAGCTATGCGTAGGGCGATAATTTTCGCGTCGTTAATCTTCGTGGTCGCGGCCGGCGCTGCTGACGTAGTTACAGACGAGAATTTCGATAAACTCCGAGTAGGTATGTACCGTCAGCAGGTCACGGAGATTTTGGGTTGGCCGGACGAGAGCGGGTATGAGAGCTACGAAGGCGAAACCATACTCGTATGGACGTATCATACTGAGGCTTCAATGGCCGCAGCCTTGGAGGCGAGGTCAGCCCTCTACGGAGGAGCAAGTGAGCAGGAAATATTGAAAACAGCGGAAGAGGGTATGCTCGCGCTCGAGTCTATTACGGTCATTTTCAAGTACGGGACGTACGTTGACCCCGCGTCCGGCTATACGCGGCCGAATACGCTGATACTGGTAAAAGCTGTTATGATAACTCCGGGAGGAGAAAAGCTAAAAACCAGGTCTATAGGTGAGGGATTTGACGATTAAGGCGGGATTTCGGCGGCGGGATGGCGTTGTTTCGATAAAATGTTCGGGAACTATAACCTGTTAACTAACCCGAGAGATTAACGGGGGAACCGCGGACTGGCATCGGGGCCCGAAATCGAGCGGCAGGGAAGTCCACTATAACGGACATTATCGTAGACTTAATAACTCGCGTCGCCGCTTTGGAAGTAAAGGCCACTTCGGAGCTTCCGGTCGAACGCCGTTTGCGCCTTCGCGCGACTTTTTTATAAACTCTATTTGTGATTATCTGTTATAATTAACCGAAAGGGCAATAACTCGAGGAGGATTTGGGAAATGAATAAACTCGACATAATTACGGCCGCGGCGTTTGTGGCGTTCGCGGCCGTTTGCGCTTTCGGCGAGTGGGTGTATGAGGGGGAGTGGGGCTCGTCCGGCTCGGGCAACGGCCAGTTCTATACCCCGGCCGGCGTCGCCGCCGTATCAAACGGCAACGTCTACGTAACCGACTACGGAAACGACCGGGTACAATACTTCACGGCTACCGGCTCCTACCTCGGCAAATGGGGATCGATAGGCACGGGGAACGGCCAGTTCTTTCACCCGACCGGCGTCGGCGCCGCCCGAACCGACAACGTCTACGTAGCAGACTTCTATAACCACCGTATCCAGTACTTTACCGCATCGGGCTCCTACCTCGGCCAGTGGGGCAACTTAGGCACGGGGAACGGCCAGTTCGATCACCCGTGGGGCATCGCGTTTGCCGCCGGCGGCAACGTGTACGTAGGCGACTCATATAACCACCGCATCCAATACTTTACCGCAACGGGCTCCTATTTAGGTAAGTGGGGGTCGTACGGGACGGGCAACGGCCAATTCCATTACCCGCGGGGGGTCGCCGTTGCCCCCTCGGGGGGCTACGTGTACGTAGCCGACTGGTATAACCACCGTATCCAATACTTTACCGCAACCGGCTCCTATTTAGGCCAGTGGGGGTCGTACGGCACGGGTAATGGCCAGTTCCGTAACCCGCGGGATGTCGCCGTTGCCCCCCGAGGAAACAACGTATACGTCGCCGACTCACGTAACAACCGGGTCCAATACTTCACTCCTGCCGGGTCCTACCTCGGCCAATGGGGTTCATTCGGCTGGGGCAAAGGGCAGTTCATAGCGCCAGGAGGATTGTGTTTAAACGCTACAGGCTCCCGGGTTTACGTCGCCGATACGAATAACCATATCCAATATTTTTACGACACCGGAGCCAGAATCGTGCCCGTTTCCCTCGGCCGGGTGAAGGCGTTGTTTAGGTAGGAGGTTGAGAGATGAAGAGGGTTTTAATTACCGCAACCGCCGCGGCGCTCGCCGCCGCCGCCTGGGCCTCGCCGCCCAAGTACGGGTACGAGGGCAAGTGGGGCAAGGAAGGGAACGGAAACGGGGAGTTTGCCGAACCTCGCGGCGTATCCGTAAATCCTACCGGCAACGTCTACGTGGTTGAGGCCCGCAACAACCGCATCCAGTACTTCACCTCGACGGGCTCGTTCCTCGGCAAATGGGGCTCGTACGGGTCCGGCAATGGCTTTTTCTCTAAGCCAAGTGGCGTCGCCGTGGCCCCCAACGGCAACGTATACGTCGCGGACACCGATAACCATCGCATTCAATACTTCACGCCGGCGGGCTCGTTCCTTGGCAAATGGGGCTGGTTAGGCCTATTCGTTGGTCCCCTCGACGTAGCCGTCGCCCCGGGCGGTACCGTTTACGTCGCCAATAGCTATGATGATTATCCTGGCATCCTATACTTTACGCCGACGGGTTCCCAACTGGGCCGATGGGGCACGAAGGGCTCGGGCAACGGCCAATTCGACGTACCTGCTGGCGTATACGTCGCGGCGAACGGTAACGTCTACGTTGCCGACACCGTAAACGACCGGGTGCAGTACTTCACGGCAACCGGCTCCTTCTTGGGGAAATGGGGCTCCCGCGGCAATGGCAACGGCCAGTTCTATGGTATCCACCGCGTTACGGTGGCCCCCAGCGGCAACGTTTACGTCGCCGATTCGTGGAACAACCGTGTCCAATACTTCACCCGGGCGGGTTCCTTTCTGGGGAAATGGGGAAAACGGGGGACTGGCAACGGCGAATTCAAGTCTCCTTACGGCGTAGCCTTCTCACCGACCGGTGCCCGGATTTACGTCGCCGAGTTCCGAGGCCACCGCATCCAGTACTTCAAGCTCCAGAACCCGGCCGTCGCGCCGGAATCACTCGGGAAGGTTAGGGCACTGTTCAGGTAGCGGCGTCGTTTAAATAGTGGGAGTGCGTTACGGAGGCCGGCTGGTTACCGGGGCTCCTTCGCGGGCTTGTTTATCCTCCCCGTTGCCGCGCCGGCCTCCCTCGGCCGCGTGGAAGCGGGGTTTCGAAAAACGTTTCGGGAGCTATAACCTGTTAACTGACCCGAGAGCTTAGCGGGGGGAACCGTGGACTGGCATCAGGGGCCGTAATGAGCGGCAGGGAAGTCCAATATAACCGACCTTATCGTAGACTTATAACCTGCGTCGCCGCTTTAAAAGCCAAGGCCGCTTTATAGGCTCCGGTCGAACCCCGCTTAGCCCACTGGCGATTTCGCTTGACAGAAGTTCCGCGCTATTTCAAAATGGCTCGCAAGGGGAGAGCGTATACGTAACCGGGTGGACTTCCGAGGTGATTTGAGGGTATGCCCGGGTCGGGAGAAACGAATTTAACAAAGTACGGCGTCTCGCGCGCCCCGCGTTGCGAGATACTACCCAGGTTCGGCTAAGTGCCGGCCTGGGGTTTTTATTTAATCTTAACCCGACACGGCTCTTTGGGGGGCGCTCATTACTAAGCAGGAGGTCGAACTATGAAAAAGGTTTTAGTTGTCCCGGCGGTTACGGCGCTCGCGGCCGCGGCGGCCTGGGCCTCGCCGCCGACGTACGAATACGAAGGCCAATGGGGCACGCCCGGAACACGGGACGGTCAATTTTACCATCCCGAAGACGTAGCTGTCACGCCAAACGGTAACGTCTACGTGGCGGATAAGGATAACCACCGCATCCAATACTTCACCGCGACCGGCTCGTTTTTAGGCAAGTGGGGTACTCTGGGGTCGGGCGACGGTCAGTTCAACCGTCCGCGCTCCGCAGCCCCCGCACCTGACGGTAAAATAGTATATGTCGCCGACGGTCAAAACCACCGTATCCAATACTTCGACGCTAACGGTAGTTTCCTGAGCAAGTGGGGTTCGCAAGGTAACGGCAACGGCCAATTTAAAGACCCCATGGGCGTGGCTGTGGCGCCGAACGGCAACGTTTACGTCGCCGATAGTCTTCACGACCGCGTCCAGTACTTCGCGGCGAACGGTAGCTTCTTGGGAAAGTGGGGTGTTTGGGGTTCCGGCAGAGGCCAATTCGACTGTCCGAAAGCGGTAGCCGTGGCGCCAAATGGAACGGTGTACGTTACCGAAACCGATAACTCGAGGTTACAATATTTTACCCCTACGGGCAGCTTCTTGGGTATGTGGGGCGCGTACGGCACCGGCGAAGGCTTTTTCCGTAAATGTGACGGCGTAGCCGTTGGGCCTAACAGCCGCGTATATGTTGCCGATACCGATAACCATCGGATACAGTATTTCACGGCGACGGGAAGCTTCCTGGGCATGTGGGGTACGCCGGGGTCGGGCCCGGGCCAATTCTACTATCCTTACGGCGTAGCGGTTTCCCCTACTGGCGACCGCGTCTACGTCGCCGGCTATAATAACCACCGCATACAATATTTTAAGTGCGTCAACGCCGCCGTCGCCCCCTCCTCCCTCGGCCGAGTGAAGGCGTTGTTTAGGTAGGAGGTTCGAACGATGAAAAAGGTTTTAGTTATCTCGGTGGCCGCAGCGTTGGCGGCCGCGGCCTCCGCCGCCTGGGTCTACGAGGGCCAGTGGGGTACGCCGGGTTCAGGCCAGGGCCAATTCAATGACCCTGGGGGCATAGCCGTCGGCCCGAATGGTAACGTTTACGTAGCCGAGATACTCAACGACCGCGTACAGTACTTCACCGCTACGGGCTCGTTTTTAGGCATGTGGGTTGGTTTACCCCGCCTTAATACGCCTTTAGGCGTGGCCGTTGCTACCAACGGTACCGTTTACGTAGCAGAGCATCACGGCCACCGCGTTCAATACTTCACCGCCACCGGGTCTTACCTCGGGCGGTGGGGCGCGAGCGGGTCCGGCGACGGCTACTTCAACCGGCCCGAGGGGATAGCCATCGCGCCCAACGGTAACGTATACGTAGCCGACGGTCTCAACCACCGCATCCAATATTTCACGCCGACCGGTTCGTTCCTCGGCAAGTGGGGTACGCCGGGAACGGGCGACGGCCAATTCAATAATCCCGGCGGCGTAGCCGTCGCGCCGGGCGGCCGCGTTTACGCGACCGACCATCGCAACGGCCGCGTTCAATATTTCACGGCCTCCGGTTCCTTCCGTGGTAAGTGGGGCTCCCGCGGCCCGGGGAACGGTCAATTCGAAGGGCCTCGTGGTTTAACTGTGGCGGCGGACCGTAAGGTTTTCGTAGCGGACCAATACAACGACCGCATCCAGTACTTCACCCCCACCGGCTCGTACCTGGGGGAATGGGGTACGCGCGGCGGCGGCAACGGCCAGTTTTATTATCCCTGGGACGTTGCTTTCTCGCCGACGGGCGTCCGCCTCTACGTCACCGATACTTGGAACGACCGCGTCCAGTACTTCCGCTGGTCGGGCGCCGCCGTCTCCCCCGCCTCGCTGGGCCGCGTGAAGACGCTGTTTAGATAGGAGGTTAAGAGATGAAAAGGTTTTTAATTATCGCGGTTGTCGCGGCGGTTTTCCTCGCCGGCGCCGCCGGCGCCGCGTACGAGTACGCGGGCAAGTGGGGCTCGTACGGCACGGGCAACGGGCAGTTCGATTTGCCCTACGGCGTCGCGGTCGCCTCGAACGGTAACGTATACGTCGCCGATCGTTTAAACCACCGCATCCAATACTTCACCTCGACGGGCGGCTTCCTGGGCAAGTGGGGCTCGCAGGGCTCGGGAAACGGCCAATTTAAAAGACCCTATGTCGTCGCCATAGCCTCGAGCGGAAACGTCTACGTCGACGAATAAAGGAACGCCCGCATCCAGTACTT
>JAUWLW010000039.1 GCA_030613505.1 Candidatus Zixiibacteriota bacterium | reverse complement strand
TTTATGCGTTATTAGGATTCCCCAGCGTTACCTACTTAAACGGCAACTTGAACCCTTTTACGGTTAAAATAGGTCACTAGATACTTTACTATTGGCATTGATATAATAAATATTACCTAATTAATAGGGTTTTGACAAAAGATTTTTATTGCAATATCGGACCGTGGTGTTATAGAATAGCCGTGGAATAGTACGGGGGCTAGGATTTAATAAAAGGAGGAGTGAAAATGAGGAGGTTCTTAAGAATACCGGCGTTGCTCGTGGTAGGCGCGGTTTTGGCGGCCCCGGCGGTAAACGCGTCGGGTAAAGTGGTAACCATCGGCACGCGCGTAGCCGGCAATAGTATACCCTGGATGGGCCAAGGCGCGGCCGGTATGAGGTTCCAATGCCTTTGGTTCCAACGGGACATCAACTACGCCGGTTACGTAAACGCTGTCGAGTTCGCATATCAGTCGGGCAGGCCGCCGGCCGCTTTCAATAACGTCCGCGTTTGGTTTTGCCACACGAACAAATCCGCGCTCGTCGCCACCTTCGACGATAACTACGCCGGCAATACGCCCGCGCAGGTCATGGATAAGTTAACCCTTACGCTTAGCGGCACCGGTTGGTACGATATAGGCATCGACGCCAACAAGTTCGACTACAATAACCGCGATAACTTGCTGATGGAGATACGTTGGTCCGGCGATAGCGGGCGCGCTATTTATTGTTGGCGTTCCGAAGGTACGGCCGCGCGCGTTTATGCTAAAAGCCATACCGCGAATACTGGTATGGTAGAAGATAAAACCCAGTACATACGCCTGCACGTCGGGACGATGGTGGGCCTCGAGCCCACGAGCCTGGGGCGCGTCAAGGCGCTATACAGATAGCGGTTATTAACATTCGTTATACAACGGCGCTTACCCGGTTTTTTTCGAAGAGTGGGGAGCTTGGCATAGAATAAGGAGGATTTAAAATGAAGAAGTTATTGACCTTGTTCGTGGGAGTTGTAAGCGTCGCTACTTTCGCGCCCTACGCGGCGTTCGCCACCGGCAAGGTCATTACTATCGGGACCGAAGTTACCGGCAGTCTCGTCCCGTGGAGGGGTATGGGGTACGAGATGAGGTTCCAGTGTCTTTGGTTTCAGCGCGACATTAATTACGCCGGGTATATTAACCGAGTCGATTTCAAATATAGTTCCGGCAGTACCAGTGGCGCGTTTAACAACTGCCGCGTCTGGCTGTGCCATACGACGAAGACCGTGCTCGAGCCTACGTTCTACAACAACTACGCGGGAAAAACGCCGGTGCAAGTCTTGGATACGGTGAGCCTGGAACTAAGGGGTACGGAATGGATTGACGTCGGCATCTCCCCCGGCAAGTTCAACTACGACAACCGTGACAACTTGCTAATGGAGATAAGGTGGCGCGGCGACAGCGGCCATGATATATATTGCAAAATTTATAGCGCCGCCGGGGGCCGTTGCTACGCGTTCAGAGATGACGCCGCCACCGGGACGGTGTATGCCGAGGGTCAGTACATCCGCCTCCATATCGGTACCATGGCCGGCCTCGAGCCCACGAGCCTGGGCCGCGTACGAGCGTTGTTTAGATAGGTGTTACCTATGGGTCAGATAGACGCCCTCGCCACGGGGGCGTTTTTTTATTCGGCATATGTTAGAATAAAAAGATGGCCAAGGTCGGTACTATAGTCGAGGAGGCCGCGGCCTTCGCCCGCCGCGCCTAAAGCGGGCGGCGAAGGACATACGGTCGCTTCCGTTCGTGTCGTCGGTCGAACGTCGGATATGGCGGCCTTGAGGAGGTACGCTTGAACGCCGAAAACGAATTCGCGCCGCGGGAGCTGGCCGGCGAGGCGGGGGCGCTGTGGCTCGATAGCGTGCCGGCCTTCGACGGCGTAACGGCCGCGTTCGCGACTAAAAAAACGCTGAAAGAGGGGCCCGCGGCGGCGTTCGCCGGCAAACCGCTCGACGAGGACGGCCGCGTAAACGAGGAGTACGTCGCGCGCTTATGCGCCACGCTGGGGTTCCCGTACGGCCGGCTGGCGACGTGCCGCCAGGTCCACGGGACCGAGATATGCCGGGTCGCGTTGGCGGAGCGGCGGTGGTGCGGCGAGTGCGACGGCCTCGCCACGGACGTCGTCAACGCGCCGCTCGCCGTCTTCACGGCCGACTGCGTGCCGATAGTGATGTGGGCGGCGCGGCCGGGCGCGCTCGCGGTCTTGCACGCCGGGTGGCGCGGGACGTTGGCCAAAATAATCGGCGAGGGCGTTTCGCGGCTCGAAGAGTCCTGGGCGGCTCGAGCCGAAGAGGTCGCCGTCTTCCTGGGCCCCGCCGTCGGGCCGTGCTGCTACGCCGTGGGCGACGATGGCGCCCGGGCGGCGGAGGCCGCGTTCGGCAAACGGGCCGGCCAGGTTTTGACGGAGGAAGGCGGGAAGCGCCGGCTGGACCTCCACCGCGCCAACGAACTCGCGGCGCAGGAGGCGGGCGTCCTCCCGGAGAACGTCTACCGCGTCGCGACGTGCGCGTCTTGCGAAGAGGGGTTGCTCGAGTCGCGGCGGCGCGACGGCGACGAGGCCGGCCGCCTGATGGCCATAGCCGCGCTCGAGACGGCGAAGGCCGAGGGTCACGGGAATGGCGACTAAGGGGCGATTGGTAGCCGCGGCCGTCGTTGCCGGCGCGGCGCTCGGGATCCTTACTCTCCGGGTCGCCGACCTCCAACTGGCGTCCGGCGACGATTTCTACGCCCTCAGCCAACAGAACCGTTTGCGCCGCATCCCGGTGCGGGCGCCGCGCGGCCGCGTATACGACCGCAGCGGCGAGGTTCTCGCCTGCAACAGACCTTCCTACTCCATACTTTGGATGTTGCCCTCGGCCGAGGCGGTGCCGGCGGCCGCGCTCGAGCGTTCGGCCTCGTACCTTACGACGACGCCCGCGACCCTCGCCGCCACCATCGAGGAGAACCGCGAGTTCCCGTACGAGCCGGCGGAGGTCGCGACCGGCCTGACGCCCCGGGAGCTCTTCGCCTTCGAGGAGGTGCGGGCGCGCTACCCGGAAATGACGGTCGTCTCGCGGCCGGTGCGCTGCTACCCCCACGGCTCGTTGGCCTGCCACCTGTTGGGGTACGTGGGGGAGATCGGCCCCGAGCGGCTGGCGGCGCTGAAGGCCCGCGGGTACGGCCTGGGAGATACCGTCGGCCTGGCGGGATTGGAGTACGCGTACGAGGAGTATTTGCGCGGCCGCGACGGCTTCGAGGCGGTCGCGGTCAACGCGCTCGAGAAGAAGCTGGGGTTGGAGTACGCGGAGGAGACGACGCCGCCGCGCGCCGGATACGATTTACATACGACGATAGACCTGGGCCTGCAGCTGCTGGTCGATGGGTTGCTGGCCGGGCGGCGCGGCGCCATAATAGTGATGAACCCGGAGAACGGCGACGTGTGGGCGCTCGCCTCCTCGCCCGCGGTCGACCCCAACGACTTCGCGGCCGGCCTGTCGGCGGCCAGGTGGGCCGCGTACGCGGGCGCCCCCGACCATCCCCTGCTCAACCGCGCCATCCAATGTTCATATCCGCCGGGGTCGACGTTCAAGTTGGTTACCGCCAGCGCGGCGCTGGAGGAAGAGCTCGTGCGCCACGACGAGAGGATGCCGCTTCCCTGCGGCGGCGTCTTCCGGTACGGCCGGTGGCGCTTCCACTGCTGGAAGCGTTCCGGTCACGGCTCCCTCGACATCGCCGGCGGTTTAAAAAATTCCTGCAACGTCTTCTTCTTCCAGTTGGGCCTCCGCGTCGGCATCGATAACTTAAACAAATACGCGCGGAAGTACGGCTACGGCGCCCCGACCGGTATACCGCTTCCCCACGAGAACCGCGGCCTGATACCCAGCCGCGAGAGGCTCGAGCGCAAATGGGGCAAGAGGTGGCCGCGGGGCGAGGTCCTCAACAACGCCGTAGGGCAGGGCCAGATTCTGCTGACGCCCATACAGGAGCTCGTGGCCTTCTGCGCTTTCGCCAACGGCGGCCGTCTGTACAGGCCGCGCTTAGTCACGCGCGCGGCGGACGGCGACGGCGTCGTGCGGGCGTCTTTCCCGCCCGAGGTGCGCGGCGTCGTGGGCCTCGAGCCTGCGACGCGGGAGACGATTATGCGCGGCCTCATAGGCGTCGTAAACCGCTACGGCGTGAACGCCCATTACCTCGCCGGCAAGACCGGCTCGGCCGAGAACCCGTTGGGCGATACCCACGCCTGGTTCGCCGGCTTCGCGCCGGCGTACGAGCCCAAGGTCGCGGTTTGCATCCTGGTGGAGAACGGCGGTTACGGGGAGTCGTACCTCAAGTGGGGTAAGGAGATCGTCGGTTATTGCCGCGAAAATATAATCGGCGGCGCGGCGTGGCCGCAACCGCCGGCCGGCGTCACACCCGCCGATATGGAGAAGAGTAAAACCGACGAAGAGGTCGCCGGCTAGTGGGCACGCTGCACGACATCGGGCGCCGCGTGGATTTGCCCCTCCTGGGCGCGACCTTTCTTCTGAGCGTCGTCGGCCTGGCGGCTGTTTACTCCGCGGCGGCGGGCGGCGAGATATTTTTTAAACAGCTCCTGTGGGTGGGCCTTGGGTGGGTGGCTTTAATGCTGGCCGTGGCGGTGCCTTACCGCGCGACGGTAAAGATTTCCTGGGCGTTATACGTACTGGCGTTGGCCGCGTTGGCGCTCCTCGCGGCCAAGGCCGTGTCGCAGGGCGGCGTCGCGCAGCGGTGGCTTTCGCTGGGCCCGTTCAGATTCCAACCGTCGGAGTTCGCCAAGATAGCGACGGTACTTACGCTGGCGCTCGTCCTCGACGTCTTTCGCCGCCTCGAGAGTTTACCCCATTTTATTTTACCGGTGGCGGTCGCCGCGGCGCCGGCGGCGCTGATAGCGGTCGAGCCGGACCTGGGGACGGCGGCGGTCTTCGTGCCGCTGCTCTTCGCTTGCCTCTACTGGGCGCGCGCTCCGGTTGTGTACTTGTTATTGCTGCTTTCCCCGTTCGCGGCTTTCTTCGTATCGTTCAAACTCGTCGCCTTCCTGATATTCCTGGGCGTCGTCGTCGTAGTAGCGCTGGTCGCCCGGGCGCGGTGGTGGGAGCGCGCGTTCGTCGTCGGCGCGAACGTCGTAGCGGGGGCGGCGACGCCCGTCCTGTGGGGACTCCTCAAGGAGTATCAGCGGGCGCGCATTCTATCCTTCCTCTCGCCCACCGCCGACCCGCACGGCGCCGGCTATTCCATCATCCAGGCCAAGATCGCGCTGGGCTCGGGGCGGCTGTTCGGCAAGGGCTTCCTGGAGGGCAGCCAGGTTCACTGCCAGTTCGTTCCGGCCGGCCACACCGACTTCGTGCTGTCGGCTTGGGGCGAGGAATGGGGTTTCGCCGGATGCCTGCTTGTGGTCGCGTTGTTCGCCGTCGTCGTTTTTCGGTCGTTCCTCATCGCGTATCGCGCCGGCGACCGCCGCGGCGGCATCTTGGCCTTCGGCCTGGGCACCCTCTTCTTCACGCAGTTCGTTGTGAACGCGGCGATGGCGGTGGGCCTTATCCCGGTTACGGGTCTGCCGCTGCCGTTCATGTCGTACGGCGGCTCGGCGACGATATCGTCGTTTATCGCCGTCGGCTTGATATTGAACGTGAAGCTTCGGCGGGAGAGGGTGGCGGAGCAGATGAGGCTATTGGGGTACTGAGCCGTTATCGGCGGGAGGGCGTCATCGGCGTTCTATGAAATTTAAAATAAGTTCCGTCGTACTGTCCCCCTCTTTCCCCGCGTAGTAGATAATCGTTAAATGGTTGCGGCCCGCGACCTCGTGGACCGGCGTCTGGACGCCTCGAGCCGCGAGCGCCCCGGCTAAGCGGTACGCCTGCGCGGCCAGGCCGGCGTGGTCGTGCTCGGCGTAGATTAGCAGAAACGGCGGCGCGTCGGCCCGGGCGTAATTCGGCGCCGACGCCGTGGCCCACGTCGCCGGCTCGTCGCCGAAGGCCGGCTCGACGAAGTACCGCCGCGCGAACCAACCGCCCTCCTCCCACATATATTCAACGTCGTAGGGACCGCTGATGCCGATGACGCCGGCGACGGCTTCCGGCGGCAAACCCTCCGCCTTCAAGTACCTTTCGTCGAGCGCGGCGAGCGCGACCAGGTGAGCGCCGGCGGAGTGGCCGCACAGGAATATCCGCCCAGGGTCGCCGCCGTATTCCCCGATATTCTCGTATACCCACCGCGTCGCCCGGGCGCCGGCCTCGGCCTGCGCCGGAAACTTGTGCTTGGGCGCCAGCCGGTATGCCGCGACGGCGACGCCCACGCCTCGCCGGGCCAACCCTTTGCCGAGGCGATGGTAGAAGTTGAAGTCGCCGTCCTTGTGGCCGTGGCGCCAGCCGCCGCCGTGAATGAAGAGCAGGACGGGAAAGTTTTCCGCGTCGGCCGGAAGGTAAAGGTCGAGCAGGTGCTTCTTGGCGTCGTGGCCCGGGCCGTCGTAGTACGTTATGTCCTTATGTACGACGACGTCGCTCGAGCCGCATGAAGACGCCGCCACGACCAAAGCCGCGAGCCAAAGCGTCCACCGGCCGCGCCGCATTAAGTCTTTAGCTCCTCGCGGCGCACCGCGGGGAAGAGGATGTTGTTGAGGATAAGGCGGTAGCCGGGCGAATTTTTATGGAAGCGGAGGTCGGTGGGCATCTCGCCGATGAAGTGCTGGAAGTCCTCCGGGTCGTGGCCGCCGAGGAACGAGAAGAAACCCTCGCCGTGGTTGCCGTAGACGTACTTCGCTTCCTCGTAGCCGTCCACCGTCGCGAGGACGACTACGCTCTTCTTGACGGTTTTGCGCGTGAACGCCGTGGTCTGGCCCATGAACTCCGTTATCCTCGAGCGGTGGTTTTGGGTGAGGATGGTGGGAACGGTGTCGGCTTTGGCGCTGAACTCGAAGAGCGTGAACGACCCCGGGTTGGACGGGTCTGCCGCCGGCGAGATCGAGCGGGGCGTGTCGATGTCGGAGTATTCGTAGAGGTAAGGGTTGGGAAGGACCGCGAAGTCGGTGAAGGCCAGCGTCCGGCCGTAGTCGAGGCGCTCGCTCGCGCGAGGGTCGACCGGCGTGCCGTCGAAGACCTCGGCGACGACGTCGACGTCGCGAGCCGCCAGCGCGATGTCCAGCGTGTCGGCGGCGGCGCACATCGCGAACAGGAAGCCGCCTCCCGCGACGAAGCGTTCGACGGCCTCGGCCGCGGCGCCCATGTACGCGGCCACCGAGGGGTGCCCGGCGGCCGCGGCCTCCGCCCGGTACTGCGCCTCCAGCGCCTCGTACCACGGCGTCCCGGAGAACGAACCGTAGAACTTGCCGAACTGGCCGGTGAAGTCCTCGTGGTGCAAGTGCACCCAGTCGTACTGGTACAGGCCGCCGGTCAGGACGACGTCGTTCCAGATAACGTCGTAGGGGATGTAGGCGTAGTCGAGCGCCAGCATCACGGCGTCGTCCCACATTTCCTCGTCGGCCGGCGCGTAGAGCGCCACGCGCGGCGCCTTGGTGAGCGGGACCGCCTCCATGTTATTTTCTTCGATTACGGCGTATATGGGGCCGGGGTCGGCGACGTACTCGGCCGTTACGCCGCGCTCGAGGCAAAGCTCCGGTAGGCCTTCGAAGTCGGCGACGAGGAAGGAGCCGCCGCGGTAATTGAGCAGCCACTCCGCCCGGGCGCCCCGCAGCAGCGCCTCGTAGCAGATGCCGTACGCGCGCAGGTGGTCGGCCTGCGCGTCGTCCATGGGTATAAGGAGATATGCTGCGCCGGTCGCGGCGGGGTAGGTTAAGGTCGCGGCGGCCGCGACGCATAGAACTACGAATAGCTTGCGAACTTGGATACCCCTCCCGGTTTTCACGGCATCCCCCGTGCTCATTTAGGGCCGGCCCGAAACATCTCTTTGCTCCGCGGCCCCCGCCTCTCGTTCCGCGGCGAGCTGCTTTTTGCGGCGGCGCGTCGCGCGCCACGCGTAGAGCAGCTCGAGGAGGAGGTGTACGCCCACCAGCGGCAGGAGGAGCAGGTACAGCGCGAACTGGAGCGGCTGGTGCTTCCTCAAGTACCGCATCATCGAGATGTGGTGGATGAAGACCACGCGGTACGGGTGAAGCGCCGCGGACTCGCCCCAGTGGTGGAGGACGGTGATGTCCGGCAGCAGGTAGGTGTAGTAGCCGGCGTCGCGCGCGCGGCGGCTGAAGTCCGCGTCCTCGACGTACATGAAGTAATTGGGGTCCAGCGGCCCGATGAGGTCGACGAGCTCGCGAGTGAACATCATCGCGGCGCCGGCGATGAAGTCCACCTTCACCGGCCGCTCGAGCTCCAGCTGGCCGTAGAAGCCCTGGCGCGAGAACGGGTTGCGCGGCCAGAAGCGATAGATCAACGATTTGCGACTCCCGATGAGGTGGAGGAGGTTGGGGAAGCGGCGGTACGATTCCTGGAGCCGCCCCGCCGGGCTGACCAGCGCGGGTCCCACCACGCCGGCGTCCGGGTTCTCGTCCATGAAGTCGATGAGTTTGTCGAAGACGCCCGGCGCCACCTCCACGTCCGGGTTGAGGAGCACGAAGTAGTCGCCCCGGGCCGCGGCGAGGCCCTGGTTGTTGGCCGCGGCGTAGCCCAGGTTGTGGCGGTTGCGAATGAATATGATGTCGTCCCGGGCGGCGAGCGCTTGGGCCGAGCCGTCCGACGACGCGTTGTCGACGACGATTATCTCCACCTCGCCGCCGGCGGGTGGATTCCTCCAGCAGGAGTCGACGGCCTCGTGTACGACGTGGGCGGCGTTGTAGTTGACGATTATGACCGACACTTTGGGCGAGCGCACGGGACGCCGTGCCGCCGTGGCCGCCGCGGGGGCTTCGCCCGGCGCCTCCTCGGCCATCCGAGCGGCCTGCGCCGCCAGGCCCTCTTCGAGCGCGGTGGCGGGGGCGTAGCCTATCGCTTTCCGCAGCGCCGTTACGTCGCCGTGGGTCGCGCGGACGTCGCCGCGCTGATGGGGCGCCCGGGTAACGTCGGCCTTTTTGCCCAGCACCTTCTCGAGAGACGCGGTGAGCTCGGCCAGGGATACCGTCTTCCCGGAGGCCACGTTGTACGTCCCCGACGTTAGGCCTCGAGCCAGCACTTCCGCGGTGGCCTTCACGGCGTCGCCCACGTACGTGAAGTCGCGCCGTTCCTCGCCGTCGCCGTACAGGACGATGGTCTCGCCGTCCAGGATGGCGCGAATGAACTTGTGGATCGCCATATCGGGTCTTTGGCGGGGGCCGTACACGGTGAAGTAACGTAGTGTCACGGCCTGGAGGCCGTAGCTTTTTTTATATAAATCGACGAGGTCTTCCGCCGCCAGCTTCGTCGCGCCGTAGGGCGAGACGGGGGACGGCATCGCGTCTTCGGCGACGGGGAGGCGGTTCGCGTCGCCGTATACCGAACTGGAGGAGGCGAGGACGAGCGGGACGTCCGCCCGGGCCCGGAGCGCCTCCAGCAGCTGTTGCGTGGCGAGGACGTTGTTCGTCAGATACTCCTCGTAGTGCCGACCCCAGGAGTCGCGGACCCCCGGCCGCGCCGCCAGGTGGAACGCCGCATCGACGCCGTCGACGACGTCTTCCAAATCGTCGTGAGCCAAATCTATTTCGTAGAAGGTGAAAGCGGCGTGGTCGCGGGCGGCGCGCAGGTTGGCGAGCTTGACTTCGCGGCCGTAATTGTCGAGGAAGTTGTCTACGCCCACGACCTCGTGACCGCGCGCCAGGAGCTCGTCGACGAGGCTCGAGCCGATGAAGCCGGCGGCGCCGGTTACGAGAACGCGCCGCCGCTCGGGAGCTTTTTCCTGTTCGGAAGGCATAGTCCCAAAGGGTAAGAAGGCCGCCGCGCCGGCGACCCTCCTCTTCGATTATAAAGGAGGCTTGCGAAATGTCAAGCGGAGAATTGCCTTGACGTAACGGCGCGCGGGCTTTAAAATAAAAAAGGCCCGATGACGGGCCTTTTGTTGCGCTGCGAGGCGGGCTACGCTTTGCGCACTTTGCCGGCCTTCAGACACCGCGTGCATACGCGAAGCCTCTTCACGTGGCCGTCGACGCGGACGCGAACGCGGTGAAGGTTCGGCATGAACTTGCGCTTCGTCACGTTGTGGGCGTGGCTTATGCTGTTGCCGAACATCGGTCCCTTGCCGCAAATGTCGCATCGGTAAGACATAATATCCCTTTCGCGAACGGCTATAATAGCATAAACTAGTTTTCCATGCAAGAAGAAACGCCGCGGCTATCCGTTGCCATCCTGGCCCACGACGAAGCGGGCGAGCTCGCCGCGCTCCTCGAGACCGTAACGTTCGCCGACGAAGTAGTCGTGGCCGACGCCGAATCTTCGGACGACACCACCGCCGTGGCCCGCCGCGCCGGCGCTAAAGTCGTTCCGGTTAAAAACGATTTCAATTTAAACGTAAATAAAACCGTGGCTATAAATGCCTGCCGCGGCGAGTGGATCCTTTTCCTCGACCCCGACGAGAGCGTAACGCCGGAGCTCGCCGCCGCTGTCGAGGCCGCGGTGGCCGACGGCGACGCGCCGTACGACGCGTACGAGTTCCCCCGCCTGAACAACTACTTCGGCCGATATCTCAAACACGGCGGCGCGTACCCCGATTACCAGCTGCGCTTGTTTCGGCGGGGGCGGGCGCGTTTTCGCTGCGTATCGGTGCACGAGCGTCTCGACGTCGACGGCCGCGTCGGCAGGCTCGGGGCGCCGCTCTACCACGAGACGTACCCCACGTTGGCCGACTACTTTCGGAAGCTGCCGCTGTACGTGACCGCGGGCGCCGACTACCTGGAGCGGCGCGGCCGGCGCGCCGGTTTCGCCGCCGACTTGTGGTATTTTCTGGTGCGGCCCGAGGTTCGGTTCTGGCGGCGCTACTTATTCAAGTGGGGCTTCCTGGACGGGTGGCCCGGCTTTTTGGCCTGTTTTCTCGACGCGGCGCAGGGAATATTGGCGTATTACGAGTTCCGAACCAGGCGGGGCTCGAGCGGGTAACGAGTGCGCATCGTTCACGTAAACAAGTTCCTGTATCGCCGCGGCGGCGCCGAGCGCTATATGTTCGACGTCGCCCGCGCCCTGAAAAGGCGGCGCCACGACGTCTTCTTCTTCGGGACGGCGCATCCCGACAACGTCGAAGGCGAGTATCGCCGATATTACCCGCCCTACCGCGACTTCGTCGCGCCGCGCGTCGGCCTCCGGACGGCGCTCGGCGCGGTATGGTCGCGCGCGGCGGCCGAAAAATTCCAAGCCTTCCTCGCCGACGTCAAGCCGGACGTCGCCCACCTGCATAATATCGCGTACCACCTGACGCCCGCGGTCGTCGCCGCGCTGGCTCGAGCCGGCGTCCCCGCGGTCATTACGCTCCATGATTACAACCTACTCTGCCCGAACCATTATTTCTACAGCCGCGACGAGCCCTGTTTCCGCTGCACCGAAAAGAAATATTTTTCGTGCATAACGCGCCGGTGCGTGAAGGGCAAGCTTGGCGCTTCGACCGTGGGTTACCTGGCCCACTTCGTCGCGCGGCGGAAGAAGGTATATCATAAACTGGACCGCATCCTCGCGCCTTCCGCTTTCCTTAGCGAAAAAGTGCGCGCCGCCGGATACGACTACGGGCGGGTGCTCTTCCTCCCGCCGGCGATAGACATTAAGGAAAGTGAAAGTCGGCGCAAACAAAACTATTTCTTGTACGCGGGTCGCCTCGCGCCCCAGAAAGGCGTGGACGTACTTATCCAGGCCGTCGGCCTGGCGGGGCCGAAGGTGCGGTTGAAAGTGGCCGGCTCGGGCCCGGAGGAGGCCAACCTCGTGGAAACCGCGAAGGGTTACGCCGCGGACAAGGTTGAGTTTCTGGGGCACGTCGACGCGCGCCGGCTCGCCGGATTGATGGCGTCGGCTCGAGCCGTCGTCGTCCCGTCGCGCTGGCCCGAGAACACGCCGGCGGTGGTGTTGGAGGCGTTCGCGGCCGGTGCCGCGGTCGTGGCCTCCCGCGTGGGCGGCGTACCGGAGATGGTGGAGGACGGCGTCGAGGGCTTGTTGGTCGAGGCCGAGGACGTTCGCGAACTGGCGGCGGCGCTCGAGCTGCTGGCCGGTGACGCCCGTAAAGGCCGCAAGCTTGGCGCCGCCGGCCGCGCCCGGCTGGAGAGCGATTACTCCTTTAAGGAGCATATGGCGCGGTTGCTCGAGGTTTACCGGGAGGTCGCGGCGTGAAGGTCGCCATGATAGGCTTGAAGGGCGTGCCGGCGCTGCACGGCGGCATCGAGCGGCACGTGGAGGAGTTGGGCCGCGGCCTGGCGCGGCTGGGCCACGACGTTACGGTATATTGCCGGGACCACTACACCCCTCCCGACGCCTCGGCGGAGGGGGTGACGCTGCGCCGCCTACCCAGCGTGAATACCAAACACCTCGACGCGTGGACCCACACCTTGCTGGCCTCGCTCGACGCCGCGCCCCGTCGCTTCGACGTCTACCACTATCACGCCCTCGGGCCGGCGACGCTCGCGTTCATCCCGCGCTCGCTCGGCAAGACGGTCGTCGTTACGGTCCACGGCCTCGACTGGCAGCGCGAGAAGTGGGGGCCGGTCGCGTCGGCGTACCTTCGCGCGGGTGAGTGGGCCGCGGCGCGCCTGGCCACGCGTACCGTCGTCGTATCCCGCGAGCTCCAGCGTTATTTCGCGCGGCGCTACCGCCGGCGCACGACGTACGTACCGAACGCCGTCAGTACGCCCGGGCCCGTCGACCTCCGCGCGCTGGAGCCGTACGACCTCGAGGCGGGACGGTACCTGTTGACCGTCGGCCGGCTCGTCCCCGAGAAGGGTATCCACCTTTTGTTGGAAGCGTACCGCAACGTCGCGACGGACTTTCCGCTGGTCGTCGTGGGCGACGACCCGCACGGGAAGTACCTCGCTCGGCTGAGGGAGGAAGCCGACGACAGGGTGCGCTTCGTCGGCTACGTCTACGGGCCGCCGCTCGCCGCCTTCTTCGCCGGCTCCTATTTATACGTCCAACCGTCGACGTTAGAGGGCCTTTCGATAGCGCTGCTGGAGGCGATGAGCTACGGCGCCGGCGTTTTGGCCTCGGACATCCCGCCCAACGTCGAGGCGCTGGGCGACGCAGGCTTCTACTTCCCGACGGGCGACGTCGCCGCGTTGGGCGAACAACTGCGGCGCCTTGTCGCCTCGCCCGAAGACGTAAAAGAAAAAGGCGCCGCGGCTGAACGTCGCGTCGCCGACTTGTACTCCTGGGAAGAGGTGGCCCGCCGCACCGCGGCCGTCTACCGGGCCGCGCTCGGGTTATAGGTCGGCGCCCTCCTCGTCCTTTTTATACGTAAACTCCCCCTTAACTACCGTGGCGACGACCTCCGCGTCCGCCAGTTCCGCGGCGGCGAGGCGGCGCGGGTCCTGCGCCACGACGGTGAACGAGGCCCACTTGCCCGGCGACAGCGTCCCCCAGTCGTCTTCCGCGAATACGGAGGCCGCGGCGCCGATGGTGAACATAGCCAGCGCGTCGTCGAAAGACAGGCGCTCTTCTTCGGTGGGGTGGCTGGTCGCCGCGGCGATTCCCAAGAGGGGATTTATAGGGGTAATGTTAGAATCGGAACCGCCCGCCAGCGCGACGCCCGCCCGCAGCGCCGACCGCAGCCGGTTGGTGCGGCGGCGCCGCTCGCCCAGCCGCGTTTCGTACAGCTTGCCCGGGCCGCCCCACAACCATTCGAACGCCGGCTGCACGGATAGGATGGCGCCGAGATCGGCCGCTCTTTTAAGGTCGCGGTTGGATATGAGTTCGGCGTGTTCGACGCGGTGACGGCAGTCGTCGCGCGGGTGTTCGTAGGCCGCGACGCCGTACGCGTCCAGCACTTGCGACACGGCGCGGTCGCCTATGGCGTGGAGGGCGACCTGGAGGCCGGCGGCGTGCGCCGTCATAACGAGCGCGTTGAGGTCGTCGTCGGCGAAGTATAGCTCGCCCCGCGTCGTGGCCTTATCGGCGTAGGGTTCGCTCAGCGCCGCGGTCCACGAGCCGATAGAGCCGTCCACCAGCAAGCAGCCGCCCAGCCGCGGCAGGGCCAACTCTCGCGCCGTTGTGGCCGAAGTAATCTGGGGAAAGATGAACGTCTCCACCGGCAGCCGCTCGCGACATTCCAAAAGGATTCGTACGTCTTCATCGCCGGCAATTTGGCCCCCCTCGAGCGCGCAAAGGGCTACGACGCCGCGGGCCGCCGCGAGCGCGGCGGCGTCGCGGTAGGCCGCGGTTTTCGTCGCCGACTCGAGCCGGCCGTGGATCTTCGCGCGCGCCAGCTCGTTCGCCCGGCCGCGCAGGACGCCGGTGGGCCGGCCGTCGGCATCCAATTCCACGCCCGGCCAGGAGGGGTCGAGGCCGAAACGCCGCCGGGCCGCGGCGTTTACGACCAACGTGTGATAGTCCACGCGCGTTACGGCCACGGGTTTGGTCGGCGACGCGACGTCGAGCTCGGCGCCGGTCGGTAGTCGCCCTTCGGCCAGGCGGCTGTCGTCGAGGCCGGCGCACATTAAGATTTCGCCGGCACTCGGGGCGGCGTCGCGCACGAGCTCGAGAACGTCGGCCAGGCGGCGGGCGCCGCTCAGGTTCACCTCGCGGAGCGCGAGGCCGGTCGACAACAGGTGCACGTGGGCGTCCCACAACCCGGGCAGTGCGACGGCGTCGCCGAAGTCGACTACCGGCACGCCGGCTCGAGCGAAATCTTCCCGTCCTTCGACGTCGGTCGCTACGACGCGGCCTTTTTTTACGGCCAGAGAGTACGCGTCGGGTGCGCCCGGCGCCGTTACGATAGCCTTGGCTTTGAATATCTTGTCCGCTTCCATGCCGACTCCGGCGCGAGCCGTTGACACCACCAGTAACTCTATGATAGCATTATAATCAAAATAGGGTAAGTGTCGAAGCGTTATCGTTTGTCGTAAATTATATGAGCATATTGGCCGTAGGGTCCGTCGCGTTGGATACCGTAAAAGCCCCCGGCGGCAGCGTCGACGAGGGGCTGGGCGGTTCGGCGACCTACTTTTCGCTCGCGGCCTCGCTGTTCGCGCCGGTGGCCGTCGTCGCGGTGGTAGGCGACGATTTTCCCGAGGAGGCGTTTCAAATCTTCGTCGAACGCGGCGTCGATTGCGCCGGCCTGGAGCGCCGCGCGGGCCGGACCTTTCGGTGGTGCGGCCGCTACGAGGACGACGTCAACGTCGCTATAACCGAGAAGACCGAACTCGGCGTTTTCGACGAGTTCCGGCCGGTAGTGCCGGAGAGCTGCCGCGACCACCCGTACGTGGCCCTCGGCAACATCGACCCGCTGCTGCAGCTCGCCGTATTGGAGCAGCTCAACGGTCCCAAATTCGTCGCCGTCGATACGATGAATTACTGGATAGACCGGCAGCGCGACGATTTGGCTGAGGTGATCGCTCGGGCCGACGTCCTCGTCGTCAACGACGCCGAGGCGAAGATGTTGGGGGGCGAGGCCAATTTGCTCGCCGCGATGACGCGTCTCCTGGAGTTGGGACCTCGGTACGTGCTGGCCAAGAAGGGCGAGCACGGCGCCGTACTTATGGCCCGCGATTTCGAGTTCGTGTTACCGGCGTTCCCCTTGCGCGAAGTCGCCGACCCGACGGGCGCGGGCGACAGCTTCGCCGGCGGCTTCCTCGGCTACCTTGCCGCGTCCGACGATACGTCTCCCGCTAACCTCTGCCGCGCCGTGGCCTACGGCGCTACGGTGGCCTCCTTCGCCGTCGAGGGGTTGGGGATAAGCCGGCTGGCGAAGTTGACCCGCGACGAGGTGGAGGAGCGCCTCGAGCGCTTGGGTGATATGACCCGGTTTTAAATAATATGAGCAACGTACTGGTTTTAGCGCTGTCAATACTCGACCGAGCCATCGGCATGTACATGCTCGTCATCGTCGCTCGGGCTATCATGTCGTGGTTCAGGCCCAGCCCCCGCAATCCCATCGTCAGGTTCCTTTACGCCGTCACGGACCCGGTGCTATCCTCGGTGCGCGATTTCATACATTATCGGTTGCGCCTCAACCTCGGCGGCATCGACATCTCGCCGCTGGTCGTACTGGCGGCGCTGTGGGCCCTGCGCGCCCTCGTCTTACCCTGGCTCGTGCGCGTCGTCGCCGGCGCCGGTTAGGCCTGAGCGCCCGGCGGTATTCTCCGCCGGCTTTTTTACCCTTATATGGCGACTATCGTCTTCGCGTTTTGTTTGGGCGCCGCGGCCGTCGTCGCCCAACTCGAGCTGTTGCGCGAGTACTTGTCGCTCACCGGCGGCAACGAAGTCGCCGTCGGTTTAACCCTTTGCGCGTGGCTGGCCGCGGGCGGCCTCGGCAGCCTGGCGGCGAGTCGGCTGCGTCGGCCCTCGTGGCTCGCAGCGGCGCTGTCGTTCGCGGCCCTCGCCGCGGCCTACCTGTTCGGCCTGTGGCTCACGTGGGGCGGACGGGCGCTATTGGGGGCGGCGCCGGGCGAAGTGGTGGGTTGGTTGCGGGGGTTTGCCTTCGCCTTCGCCGCGGCGGGGCCGGCGGCCTTCTTCGCCGGCGCGACGTTCGCGCTCGTGGCGGCCGCGGCCGGCAAGGCCCGCGTGGTGTACGTCGCCGAGGCCGCGGGCTCGTGCGTCGCCGGCCTCCTATTCATTACGATATTATACCGTTGGTTCTCGCCGCTGACCGTGGGCGTCCTCGTTTTCGCGTGCGCGGCCGGCGCGGCGTCGGCGGCGGTGGCACGGCCTCGAGGCGCACGCGTCGGCGCGGCGGTCGCTCTTTTGCTGACGCTGGCCGCGGCTTGCGGCGTTGCGGCGTTTCGCGCCCCTTTGTTGGAGCGCTGGTTTTTCAGCCGTTCTTTCCCCGGCGAAAAGGTGTTGGATTACCGCAACTCGCCGTACGGCGCGGTGGTGGCGGTGAAGCGCGCGGACCAGTATTCCCTATATGAGAACGGTCTATTGGTCGCGTCTTACCCCGACCGGTTGGCGGCGGAGGAGACGGCCCAGCCGGCGATGTTGCTTCGCCCGGAGGCGCGGCGCGTGGTCCTCTTCGGCGGCGGCCTGACCGGCGCGCTGGCCGAGTTCGCGAAGTTCCCGGACGTCCAGGAAGTCATATACATAGAATTGGACGCGGCGTTGGTGGAGGCCGCGGCGGCGACGTTCTACCCGGGCGTCGACGCGCTCCCCGGCGTGACGTTCGTAGCCGGCGACGGGCGGTTGTGGGCGCGGCGCGCCGCCTCGCGCGGCGAACGGGCGGACGTCGTCGTCGTCGCGATGCCGACGCCGGTATCGGCTCAGGTCAACCGTTACTTTACGGTCGAGTTTTTCGAGGACGTTCGGCGGTTGCTCACGCCCGGCGGCCTAATGGCCTTTAGCGCGCCCGGCGCGGCGAATTACTATCCCCCCGACCTGGCGGAGTTCCTGAGCTCGAATCGCAGGACCGCGGCCGCGGCCTTCCCGCACGTCGCGTACCTACCCGGCGAGCGCTTCACGTTCTTGGCCTCCGACGCGCCCATAGACGCTTCGGCCGGCGCGTACGTGCGGGCGCTGCGCCGTTACGATATCCAAAATAATTATCTGACCGAGACTTATTTCCGTTACGCGCTTACGGTTGACCGCGTCGACGCCGCGGCGGGTGCGACGAGTCTGGCGGCCGACGTAAATACCGATTTGAAACCCAAAGCGCTTTACTACGGCCGGGGGGGGTGGGCGTCGAGGGTGGGCGGCGGGGGACGGCGCGTATTAACGGCCGCAAGGGGGCTGCGGTTATGGTATATTATCGCGTTCGCTGCGGCCCTCGCGGCGCCGTGGTTTATATGGCGGCGGCGGCTGGCGGGCAGGCCGGCGGTGGCGCTCGCCGTCGCGGCGCAGGGCTTCGTAGAGATTTCGCTCGAGGTGCTGATTATATTCGGCTTCCAGGTAATGTACGGCTCGGCATATCTGGAGTTGGCGCTGATAGTGGGGGCTTTTATGGCGGGCCTAGCGGCGGGCGGGTTGCTACCGCGGCCGGCGGAGGCCGGGACGTACCCGCAGCGACTGATCGACATAATGGCGTTCGCGGCGATGGTAGCGTTGGCGGTGCCGCCGGCGCTTCACCTGCTCTCGCGCTGGCCCGCGGCGCCGGCGGTCATTCTGCACGTCGTCTTCGGTGCCTTGGCCTTCGCCGCCGGTCTTTGCGGCGGCGCGCAGTTCGTCGTGGCGCTCCGAGCGTGGGGGGAGCGGGGCGCGGGCGTGCTCTACGGGACCGACATGCTGGGGGGTGCGGCGGGCGCGGTGGTTACGGCCGTAATTTTGGTACCGGCGTTGGGCATCGGCAAGGCCGCGATGGCGGTGGTCGCGTTGGCGGCGGCCGTTATGGCGGCGTTGGCGGCGGCGCCGCGCGCGGCCGAAGGACGGTAGCGCTTTAACCGGGGAGAACGTGATGGGAAGCATGTTTGCGACGCTGGGATATTTCTGCGTGGGAACGCTTTTCGGGCTGGCCGTGATGGCGGTCGTTTTGGCCGTCGCCAGCCGGCGCCGCGGGTTGGAGGCGGCGCTGAGCAAGGCGTACGGGCCGCTCCAAGCGCTGCTGAGCGAGAACGCCGCGGCCCGGGCCAAGGCGGGCGAAGTAGAGGACCGCTTGATGTCGACGTACGCGAGCGAGAGCGCGCCTTTTTCGCCCGAGGAGAAGAAGGGCGCGGCCGAGGCGTTCCTGGCCGTAGAGGTGAGTATGTCGGAACGCGTCATCAACCCAAATCGCGAACGAATGAAGGAGGTAGTCGCGGAATGGGGACACCTCTTGCGGGACGACGATTACCTGGCGTTGACGTCGGAGCTGGGCCTGGCGACGGCCGTGCGGCTGCTCGCCGAGGCGGGCTTGCCCAAGGGGTTGCGCGACGACCGGCCGCTGGCGGACAAAGAGGGCGACGTGCTGGAGCAGATACGGCAGACGTACTTGGAATTGGCTCGGCAGCGGCGGGCCGGCTTCTTGACGTCGCTGGCGCAGGGCGTTAGACATCTGTTCGCGGCCGATTAGGATGGCGGAAAGCGTCGACAAGTTATGGCACGCCCGGGCCGCGGCGGATGTCGCGTCGCAGCTGGGGACCTCGTCACGCGTCGGCCTTACGGCCGACGAAGCCGCGTCCCGGCTCCGACGCTACGGCCCCAACGCGCTGGCGCAGGTGGGCGCCCGGCGCGGCGTTAGAATATTCCTCTCGCAATTCACCGACTTCCTCGTGCTGGTCCTTATCGGCGCGTGCGTCGTATCGGCCCTTCTGGGCGAATACGTGGACGCCGCGGCGATTCTCGCCATCGTGATGCTCAACGGCATCTTAGGTTTCATTCAGGAATATCGGGCCGAGAAGTCGCTGCAAGCGTTACGCGAGATGGCGGCGCCCAAGGCCGCCGTGGTGCGCGACGGCCGCGAGAAGGTGTTGGATACCCGCGACGTGGTCTCGGGGGACCTCGTCCGGCTGCGGGCCGGTGACCGCGTCCCGGCGGACCTTCGCCTGGTCGAGGAACACTACCTCGAGGTGGACGAGGCGGCGCTTACCGGCGAATCTTTGGCTGTCGAGAAAGAGGCGGCGCTCGAGCTCGACGACGACATGTCGCTGGCCGACCGGCGGAACATGGCGTATACCGGGACCGTCGTGACGTACGGCCGCGGCGACGGCCTGGTCGTCGCGACCGGGATGGGTACCGAGCTGGGGCGCATCGCGGCGCTGGTTCAAGAGGTGGGAGGAGAGCAGACGCCGCTCCAACGGCGGCTGGCCAAGTTGGGGAAGCTTTTGGTCTGGGCCGTGCTTATCCTGTGCAGCGTTATGTTCGGCGCGGGCCTTCTGCGTGGTCTACCGGCGCACGAGATGTTTCTGACGGCGGTGGCGCTGGCGGTGGCCGCCATTCCGGAGGGCCTCCCGGCCGTCGTGACGATTACGCTCGCTATCGGCGTGCAGCGCATGGTCCGGCGTCACGCGCTCGTTCGGCGCCTATCGTCGGTGGAGACGTTGGGCTCGACGTCGGTGATATGCACCGACAAGACCGGTACGTTGACCGAGAACAGAATGGCGGCGCGGCGGGCGTACGTCAACGGCCGCGAGGTGGTGCGGCCCGACGCGCCCGAAGATTTAAAGGAGCTGCTCGCTACCGCGCTCCTGTGCACCTCCGACTTCATCTACGCGGCGACGACGGGCGATTACTCCTTCGGCGGCGAGCGCAGCAATCCCACCGAGGCGGCGCTGGTGGAGGCGGCGCTGGACGTGGGCGTAGACGCCCGCGAGCTGGCCGCCCGTTACGAGTTCCAGGCCGAGGTGCCTTTCGACTCTAAGCGCAAGAGGATGACCGCGGTGTTCGCCGCCGCCGGCGCTCGCGTCGCCGTAGTGAAGGGTGCGCCGGAGATAGTGCTCGAGCTGTGCACGGCGGTTCGAGACGGCGGCGGCGAGCGGCCGCTGACGCCGCAGGGCCGCGACGAGATTCAACAGGCCAACGCCGGCCTGGCGGCCCGCGGCCTGCGCGTCATCGCCGTCGCGACGCGCGCGGTGGCCGACGACGTAGAGGTGTCGGTCGAGATAGAAAGGGACCTCACGTTCCGGGGGTACGTGGCGATCGAGGACCCGCCGCGGCCTGAGGTTTACGAGGCGGTGCGCAAATGCCGGATGGCGCACATAACGCCCATTATGGTGACGGGCGACCATCGCGCCACCGCCGCGGCCATCGCCGACGAGGTCGGCATCCTCGACGAAGCCGGTACCGTACTGACCGGCCGCGAGTTGGACGAGCTGAGCGACGAGGAGTTGATAGACGAGCTCGAGGACGCGCGGGTACTGGCGCGCGTAACGCCGGAGCACAAGCTGCGCATCGTGCGGGCGCTGCGCGCGCGCGGCGCCGTGGTGGCGATGACCGGCGACGGCGTCAACGACGCTCCGGCTCTCAAAGAGGCCGACATCGGCGTGGCGATGGGCATCACCGGCACCGACGTCTCCAAGGAGGCGTCGGACATGATCCTCACCGACGACAACTTCGCGACCATCATCGCGGCGGTGGAGGAGGGGCGGAGTATCTACGCCAATATCAAGAAGTTCGTCCACTTCCTGCTGTCGTGCAACGCTTCCGAACTCCTGGTCATGATCGTGGCGACGCTCGCCGGCTGGCCGCTACCGCTCCTGCCCATCCAGATTTTATGGGTCAACCTCATCACCGACGGCCCGCCCGCGCTCGCGCTCGGCGTAGACCCGCCGGAGAGTGGCCTGCTCCTCCGGAAGCCCCGGCCGAAGCACGCGTTCCTGTTCGACGGCCACGAATTGAAGTTGATGGTAGCCCAAGGGTTCGTCATCGCGGCGGCGACTTTGGGTTCATATTTGCTGGTACTCTATTATTTCCAGGAGGGGTTGGCGACGGCGCGGACCTTCGCGTTCTCGGTACTGACGTTGAGCCAGAAGTTCCACGCCCTCAATTGCCGGAGCCAGACGCGCTCTTTCTTCGCCCTTGGCCCGTTCTCCAACCGGTGGTTGCTTATTTCGTTCGCAACGGTTATGGCGTTGCATACCGCTATTATTTATATCCCGGTCTTTCAATCTATCTTCCACACCGTGCCGCTGTCGCTGCGGGACTGGGGGTTGATGCTCGCCATCTCGACCTCGCCGCTCGTATTTATGGAGATATACAAACCGCTGTACGCGCTGGTCAGGAGGATTCGCCGCGAGCCCGAGGATTACTTCGGCGTCTTCCCGGAGTAGTTGCGCTTCGGGCGCGTCGGCGTTATAATACTTGCGTACTCGTTGGTTTCGGAGGCCGCGGCACGCACGGCCTAAGAACTTTTGGCGAAGGTTGGGCCGCCTGGCGAAGCTTCTGTTCGTCCGCGTCGTGCGGGTCAACGCGTCGCCGCACCGGGTGGCTTCGGGCGTCGCGGTGGGCGTGTGGCTGGGCGTCTTTCCCACCTTCGGCCTGGCCGGGCCGGCGGCGTACGCCCTGGCGTGGATATTTCGCTTCAACAAGGCCGGCGCACTGGCGGGCGCGGCGATTATGAACCCGCTCACGTCGCCTCTTTTCTGGGCCGCTTCGGCGATGTTGGGCGCCGCCTTCACCGGGACCGAGTGGCACGCCATCTACGGGCTGGTCCGCAACGAGAAGTACGTGTGGGCGTTTTCGCGGACGACGTACGCCTACTTGTTGGGCAATTTGATAATCGCGACGGCAACCGCGGCGCTGTGTTACGCCGGCGCGTTCGCGGCCGTCCGGGCCCGCGAAAAGAGGCGCCGGGCGAAGCGCGAGCGCGCGGCTGCGGCGCCGCCCACGTCCGAGCATTAGCGCAGATTATAAGGGGATGGTAGCGTTGAGGAGAATATCTATATTATGTGCCTGCGCGGCGTTGGTCGTCGCGACGGCCGGCGGCGCGACGGTGAAGCGCTCGTGGCTCGCGGCCGAGTTGGCGGGCGCCGAGGCGGGCGCCGACGAGGGCGGCGTGCCGCGCATGTCCGACGTCGTCCAGGACATCTGGGTGGACGGCGCCGCGGCGTGGGTCGCGACCGTCGACGGCCTGGGCGTGACGCGCGACCGAGGCTCGAGCTGGCGCACGTACCGCCAGGGGGACGGCCTGCCCTCGAGCGACGTCGTCGCCGTCGCCACCTACAAGGGCGATATCTGGGCCTCGTGCATAGAGATTATCGACCTCGGCCTCGGAGGCTACACGTTAGAGGGTAGGGGGTTGGCCCACTACGACGCCGCTATGGGGCGGTGGCGGGTTTACGGTAAGAAGGACGGCCTCCCGGCCGACGGCCCGCTCGAGCTCGCCTGGGACGTCGTCGTCGACGACGACGGCGTCGTGTGGGTGGCGCTGTGGAAAGGCGGCATCGGCAAATCCGCGGACAACGGCAAGACGTGGGAGCTGATAATTCCCAAGGACCGGAAGGGCCGGGACGCCCGTCATTTTTACTCGCTGGCCAAGCGCGGCGACCTGATATGGGCCGCCGCCGAAATAACATACCCCAACCCGGGATATAATCCCGAGGAGCCCGGTTCGCAACCTTTATTGAGCGAGCAGGGCGTCTTCAAATCGACGGACAACGGCTCGAGTTGGACCTTTTACGGCGCGCCGCAGGGAATGTTCGGCTTCGCGGTAGTGGTAGATATCCAGAACGTGGGCGGCCGCGACGTCGTCTGGGCAGGGACCGCGCCGTCGAACCCGTTCAATCCTGCCATATTAGGCAACGGCGTCTTCAAGTCGGAAGACGGGGGCGCGACGTGGTTTAATTACAATATGGCGCAAGGCCTCGGTTCTCACACCGCCTACGGCCTGGCGTCCGCGGGCCCCTGGGTATGGGCCGGTACGTACGCGTACACGGGGACGCCGGGCGGCGTCAGCCGCTCGCGCGACGGCGGCGCGACGTGGGAGAACTACGGCGTCGAGGCCGGCCTGCCGACGCCGTTCGTGACGACGGTCGCTGCGGCCTCCGAGGCGGAGGTATGGGCCGGGACCGACTTCGGCCTCGGCTTCTCAAAAGACAGCGGCGCGACATGGCGCAAGATAGAGTTGACGCCCCCCGCCGGCCGGGCGGACCTCCCGAAGGCTTTCGCCTTCCCGAGCCCCTTTGCGCGAAACCGGGACGGCTTCATCACGATACGGTATGGCCTGGCCTACGGCGGGACCGTGACGCTGGACATATACGACTTCGCCGGCCGTCGCGTGAAGCGCCTGGTGGACCACGAGTACCGGGGCCCGGGCGACCGCATCGACGAATACTGGCTCGGCTACCGCGACGACGGCACGGCCGCGGCCAACGGCATCTATTTCTTCACGCTCGAGGTGGGCGGCGAGGCCGCGGCGCGCGGCAAGTTCGTCGTCCTCAACTGAGGGGGAGGCGGCCCGATATGAAATCGAGATATACGGTTTTAATAATCGCGTGCGCGGTCTTGGCTTCGGCGGCCGCGGCGCGGGACCACGACGACGGCGGCTTCGGCGCGGCGTTCGCGCTAATGGCGGGGGACGGCCGCTCGCTGGCGCTGGGCGGCGCCGGCGTGGCGCTGGACCGCCTTCCGGCGATATATTATAACCCGGCGGCGCTGGCGACCGTCGACGGCAACGAACTCGCGTCGACCTACCGGGCGCTGTCGTTCGACCGGCGGATAATCGAGCTCGGGTACGGCCGGCCGCTCATCGCCGGGTCCGGCGTGGGCGTCTCCTGGACCAACGCGTCGGTGAGCGACCTCGTCGGCCGGAACTACGCCGGCAATCCGACGGAAGAAATCGACAACTCGCAGAACCTGTTCATCTTCGGCTTCGGCCGGCCGGTCGTCTTGGAGTGGATACAGGCCGGCGTCGCGGGGCGTTTTTACTACTCCGAGCTCGGGGAAGGCCGCGCCTCCGGCTACGGCCTGGACGCCGGCGTCCGCGTAACACCGTGGGAGTGGGTTACCGCGGCGGCGGCGGTCCGCGACGTCGCCACCGGCATCCGCTGGGAGAAGACGGAGACCGGGCCGGATGAGGACGTGCCGACGCGCGCGCTGCTGGGCTTCGGCCTGCGGCCCTGGGAGAAGCTGCTGTTGGTGTTCCAGGCGGACGTCGGCCAGGGGGAGAGCTGGCGGTACCGCGGCGGCGCGGAGTATTGGCTGGACGAGCGGGTCGCGCTGCGGGCCGGCCTGGACGACGGCGCGCCGACGCTGGGGGCGGCGGTGGTGTTGCCGCGGGGCGGCTACGCCGTCGGCTTCGACTACGCCTACGTGGAGGAGGACTTCACCGCGGAAACGGCGCACACGATGTCGCTCGGCTTGTCATTTTAAGCGGCGGACCTTTTCGCGGCCCCTACGGATGCCGTAGTTACCGAAAGATAAATAGAGAAGTGCGAAAAGCCGGCTCGTATGAGCCGGCTTTTTTTTACGTGGGTGGACTCCGGTTTAGGAGAACCCGCCGCTCAGGCCGATGATGCCGACGAATCCAATATGTGTTAGAAACGCGCTTTTGCCGCGTTAGGCTTTTGTTATTTTAACTTTATATAAATAAATTATCGACGACGGTTTGGCTTAGGCGCGGTTTAAATTATTAAAGGAAAATTAAACCGAACCTAGGCTTACGCACCGGCAGCGCCTAAACTACCTATCATTGCAGCCCAGCCCCAAACGAGGCAACATAAACCCCATCCAGCGCAGCCTATTATACCCATTACTAAGCCCGCTACCGCCATACCTTTTCCGTCCCATTGGGTACCTTTACCCTGTTTTAAAGGTATAGCGCCAAAAACAACGGCTAAAATAGGTATAACAATTGTAATACCTCCGCCTACCAACGAAACTATTCCTAATATAAGGGCGGCTATAGCCAGCCCTTTACTTGGTAATTTTGGTTGGTTTATACCGCCTAAAGTATTTTCCATTTTCATACCTCCTGTTGGTATTTTATAATTATTGTATAAGTTTTTTAGTAAGTATCGAATAGCGTAGTTAAAAAAACGAAATAAATAATGTAGAACATAATACAAATAGTTATGAATACTATTCCTAAAACAATACCAGATATTGCCATACCCCTTCGTCTCCCGGTACCATATTTCATTTTACTTAGACTAATAGCACCAAAAATAATTCCTAGTATACTAGAAACCGGATTTATAATTCCACAGCAACCGGAAACCAATGCTGCAACCGCGAACTCTTCGCCGGGTTGAACGGTTTTAGGCTTAGGAAAATCGTTATCCATTTCTTTTTATATTTTTTATCGGGTTTATTTATATATATCGTAGCCAAAATAAAACCCGCTAAAGGTGCTAATAAAGCAATAATATAATAAGGCCAAAACCGTTTAATTTCCAGGTCCATATCCCTTTAGAAAAGGTGCCGCCCGGCCCTTCCGGGCCGGGCGGCTCGCGGATCTAATTTAACCGATGAGCCTGGGGATGCCGACCCCGACCGTGGAAAGTATTATGCATAAACATAGTAGGACTACCATAATAATTCCCGCGATAAGGCAGTTCTTGCCGAAGGCTTTCACGTCGGGCTCGGGCTTCTTCAGATATATTATTCCGAGAATAATGCCCATGGGCCAAATTATGAAAGAGAGAATATACCAAAGGATCTTTGGTTCAAGCGGCTTGTTACCGTTCGTCATAAAGGTCTCCTTTTCCCGTAAGGCTTTTGGTTATATGGAAATCTTAAAGCTCGGTACGTGTTGTTCGGTAGTGGCCGCATCATCTTTTGCTGACCAATTACCCACAAATCCTGCCGCCTAACCCTAACAAGCCGAAGATAACGTAACATAAGATGCACGTCACTACGCCTATTATCGCCGCGATAAGGCAGTTCTTGCCGAAGGCTTTTACCTCCGGCTCGGGCTTCTGCATATAAATAATGCCGAGGATGATGCCGAGCAACCATATGAAAAACGAGAGAACGTACCAAAGTACCTTCGGCTCCAGCGGCTTGTTACCGTTCGTCATCCGTCATACCTCCGTAGGAATAAATAGTTGCGAGATTTACGTACTCATCGCGGCACCGAATATGCTGGTACCTATTAACCCAAAAACGAATATCAAATATATTATTACACAACAAATTACCACGACGAAAGATGCGACGGCGGCGATGATGCAGTTCTTGCCGAAGCGCTTGTTTTCGGGTTCAGGTTTCCCCAATTAAATAGCGCCCAATATTATTCCTAATATCGGGATTATGAAAGAGAGGCCGTACCACAGCCAGGCGGGCTCGAGCGGTTTTTCGCCGTTACTCATCGCTTCTCTCTTATTTCATCCATTCCGCGGCGCCGAGCACGAATAA
>JAUWLW010000089.1 GCA_030613505.1 Candidatus Zixiibacteriota bacterium | reverse complement strand
GTGGCGGAACGGCGCTTATAATACGTACCTGGTATTCCCTTTCGGCCATGTTATTTGGCGCGCGGCAGGCCGCGGGTTCGGCGCCTGCGAGCGAGGCCGCGGCCGCCGCGGCCGCCGGCTCCTCTGCCGACGCGCCGCGGGGTTTGAGCGTAATGGCCAACATGGTCATGTCGTCTTGTTGCGGGCGGTCGCCCACGAACTTCGCAATCCGTTGCAATATGGTTTCGATGATCTCCTGCACCGGCACGGCCCGTTTATCGGCCAAAGTCTCGAGTAGACGGTCCATTCCGAACTCTTGGTCGTTTTTATTCAACGAGTCCATGATGCCGTCGGTGTAGGTGAAGATCGTGTCGCCTTCGTCGAGCGGGAGCGTCGTCTCCTCCAGGCGGTCGTCGAAAAACGCCCCCGCCATGAAACCCACCGGCCTTCCCTGGGTTTTAATTAGTTCGTACGGGACGGGCCCGAACTTCTTGACGATGACCAGCGGGTTGTGGCCCGCGTTGGCGAAGCTGAAGGTGCGGCGCTCGATGTCCACCACGCCGTATAATACCGTTACGAACATGCCCCTGTGGATATCGGGAGCGATGATGTCGTTGGCGCGGATGAGGACTTCGCGCGGCGAGAGGTGCTGCCGCGCCTGGGCGCGGATGACGCTGCGGGCAACGCCCATAACGATCAGGCCGGGGACACCTTTGCCCGAGACGTCCGCGATAACGACGCCCACCCTCCTGTTGTCGATGGCCAGCAGGTCGAAGTAGTCGCCTCCCACTTCGGTCGCGCTCTCGCATACCGCGGCCACCTCGATGGATTCTACCTCGGGGAAGGCCGTGGGCAGCAGGCTCTGCTGGATGCCGCGCGCGATCTCGAGCTCCTTCGACATCCGCTCCTTTTCCACCAGCTCCCCGCGGGCTTTGGCCAGGCGGGTGGTCATCTCGTTGAGCGTCGTCGCCAGCTGGCCTATCTCGTCGCGGCCCGATACCTTCACGCGGACGTCGAGGTCCCCCTCGCCGATGCGCCTCGCTCCTTCGGCGAGCCTCTTGATGGGTGTGGTAATGAACCCCGAGAGAATGACGGCCGCGACGCTACCCAGCAGGCTTACGATAACGGTGATGACTATGATCTGCAGCCGCGCCGAGCGGATGGCCTTTTCGATTTTTCCTTTCGACGAGCGTATGAAGACCCGGCCTATGTTCGAGACCTGACCCTCGTACGTCCGCTTTATGGGCGCGTTCACGACGAAGACGTCCTCGCCCTCGGCCACCATCTCCTCGGCGTCGAGGTAGGGAATCTCGGGTACCGGGTCCAGGCCCCGGGGCGGGTCGTAGCGGCTTCCTATCTTGGTCACTTCCGGATGGGCGAGGATGGTGCCGTTGCGGTCGACCACTACGATGCTTTCGATGTCCGGGTCCCGCGACATCATTTCGCGGAGCAGCTTTTGGAAAGTCAGCTCCGGGTCGGGCTCGAGCATGGTCCGTTCGGAGGAGGCCGCGATGCTGCGCGCCTGGGCCAGGACCCTCAGCTCGACCTCGCGCGTGAGGGCTACCTTCTCGTGGCGGATGATGATGAAGCCCGTGACGGTTAAGAGGGCCAGGATGAACGCGACGGATACGACCGCGGCTTTGGTCCGCAACGAGGATAGTATATTTATTAACCTTCGCATCGGCTAAGTCAAACCACCTTTACGACAATCCGTCGACGTCCGCCGTGCTGCCCGCGGAGCGCCTTACCTTATGCGGTCGATTTCGGTCTTCGCTTTCTTTATGTAGCGCTGCAACTTTTCGTTGTCCGGCTCGAGCGCCAGGGCTCGCCCCCATGCCCTGAGCGCCGCCGACAGCGAGCCCTTGGAGTAAAAGTCCAAGCCCTGGTAGAGGTATGCGTCGACGAGTTTGGCCCGGGCGGCGGCGTATTCCGGATATTGCTGTACGATGTCGTCGAGCTCTCGGACGGCTTCCGCCACGCCGCCCCGATTGAGTAGCGCGCTCGCCTCCCGGTACTTTTCGATTACTTCCTCCGGTATCGCGCGCGCGGGCGGCGGTTCCTCGAGCGGTTTGGCGGAGGCGGCGAGGAGCCGCTGCGTTTCGGCCATAAGCTCGCGGGCGCGGGCGTGGTCAGGGTGCGCCGCCAGGAGCTCTCGGTAAATACCCAGGGCGGCCCGGTAGGCGCCGCGCCGTCGGTAGCCTTGGGCCCGGGCGAGGAGTTCGGCGGTGCGGCCTTCCTCTGCCTCGCGCGCCGCCTCCTCCTCTTCCAGCTCGTCGACCCTCTCCAGCGATTCTACGGCGAGGAAATCTTGCGGAACTATCGCCAGCGCGTTGTGGTACGCCTGCCGCGCCCGCGCCCAATCGTTGTTTTCGACGGCTTCGGCGCCCTCGTCCAAATATTGGTGGTACTTCGCCCGGGCCCAGTACTGGCGCGCGGCGACGTTGTGGGGGTCCCATTCCAGGACGTCGGCGAACCGCTTCACGGCCAGCTCGTAGCTGCCGGTCTCGAAAAAGCTCCGCCCTTCCGCCAACCATTCTTCGGTTTGGCGGCGGCGCTTGCCGTGGCCGCGGATGTCGCGGCCCGGGTTGACCGATACCGAGAAGTAATGCGAGGAACCGAAGTCGCGGGCGGCAAAAGCGTAATCGAAGGAGAGGAGGTCGGTGTTGACGGCGAGGCCCGCCGCGGGTTGGGTGCCGGTCGCGCCGGCGCGCACCGCCAGCATCGAGGCCACGACGAACTCGCAGCCGATCGCGACCCGCGACGGTTCCGAAAAGGGCAGCGAGAACGTCAGCGCCAGGCGGTGGCGACCCACGTCGCGCGCCCACGACGCGCCGGCGCTTACGGCCAAAGGTTCGCGGTATTTTCCGGTAAAGATGTCCCGCTGCGAGGCGACCAGGTTTTGGGCGGCGAGGCCCAAGGCGACGGTACCGGCGGCGTACTCTGCGGGAGGGTTCGCGGCCAGCGGCCGTAAATAAATGCCGGCGTCGGCGCCGAAGCTCTGGTACGCGACGCCGGGCTCACTGAGATGACGTTCGTAGTTGAAGGCCCCGCCCAGCGCCAGCCACGGCGCCGCGGCGACGCCGTAGCCGCACGCCAAGCGGTCGTCGTGATAGACGTATCTCCCCAGGTACTGGCCCTCGGGGGAGTACAGTTCCACGTCGCCGGTGCGCACGGTCCCGAAGCCGCCGGCGACGGTCCCGTAGGCGCCCAGCGGGACCGCTCCCCCCACGGCTTCCGACGCCGCGTGCGGCGCCGGGAAGATCTTGTGGTTGAAGGCGAACTGCAGCGACGGGAGTTCGGCCAGGACGGCGGGGTTCGTCTCGAGCGCATAGAACCCCAAGTCCAACGCCGGGTTGGGGCCCAACGCCGCGGCCCGGGCGTTAGCGAAGGTCGCTCGCTCCGCCCGGGCGTTGCCGGCGGTTATGAGGCAGCATAAGGCCATCAACGTTTTCCAGCAAGGTGTTCGGTTCGACGACATCTCTCGCGGCGTGCGAGCGTCCGTTCATATTCTATCTGTCTACGATCGCGACGAAAGTGTCCCGGTGGGGTTCGCCGCCCATGCGCACGTCGAGGACTACCAGGTACGGCCCGGCCCGCACGAGTTCGCCGCCGTCGTCGCGGCCGTCCCACCGGTCTTGGCCTCGATAGCCTCCCTTTGAGCGGTCGACGCGTTCCGCCAGCGTCCGCACGTGGTTGCCTTTCAAGTCGTACACGTTGATCGAGACGACGGCGTCCGCCGGTAGGTCATACGCGAGCTGCGCGTCGACGTAGCCGGCCACGAACGGGTTAGGGTAGACGAAGAGGCATAGCTCGTCGTCCTCGGCGACGGCGACGCCGGCCGCGCCGACCAGGATGGTTAAAATTAACAGGTACTGCCGAGTGCTGTATTTATACACTTTCCTTATATAATAAGTTACCACAAAACGGGCCACGTATCAATATCTACCATATTTTTTATGCCCGTGCAAAAAGGCCGGCTTAAAATACGAAAAAGCCCGCCTTTGCGGCGGGTTTTCGGTAAAATTATTTAGTTTTCAACGGACGACTACCATCTTCTTGGTAGCGACGTCGGAACCGGCGGTAAGGCGGTACAGGTACACGCCCGCCGGCAGCGGCTTGCCGCCTTCGTCCGTCAGGCCGTACCGCTCCTCGTATACGCCGGCGTCCCGCACGTCTTTCGCCACCGTCGCCACCCGGCGGCCGCTCAGGTCGTACACCACCAGCTCTACCTCAGCTCGAGCCGGCAGCGCGAATTTGATAACCGTA
>JAUWLW010000056.1 GCA_030613505.1 Candidatus Zixiibacteriota bacterium | reverse complement strand
TTAATAGTCAACGTCAATTATTCTCCCGGCACCGGCAGCTCCTCCTCGGCGGCCTCGCCGCCCTCGGCTCCTTCGGCCTCTTCGCCGGACGCCTCTTCAGGGGGCGTCTCGGCGGGGGCTTCTTCGGGCGGAGTCTCCGCGGGCGGCGCTTCGGTCGGCGCTTCCTCGGGGGTGAGGCCCGGTTCGCCCTCAGCCGCCTCGGGCGTCACGGTCGGCGTGGGCGGCACGTACGTGGGCCGGTAGGCGCCGGTCTCGCCGGGCTCGGCCGTAGTTTGCCCGGGCAAGACGTTGTACTTCTGGATCTCGCGCCGGTATATTTCCTCGGGCGTCTCGAGCTGCTCGTCCTTTTGGCCGATAATTATCTGCTCTTTGCGGAGCTCGTGGATGTGGACTTCTTTCTCGAGCCGCTTCTTCTCCTCGCGGACTTCCCCCAGCTTCTCGACCATTACCCTGTCGTACGACATTAGCTCCCTCTCGACCTCCTGGGCTCCGCGGAAGGAGATGGTGGCCAGGCCGTAGTCGGCGCCGAGCATGACGTTGCCGCCGGTGATGGAGCGGCCGGTGAACCAGAGCTCGAGGTCGTTGAGGTCCTCGACGAGGCGGTTGACCTCCTGCTGCTCGAGGCGGATCTGCGCCTGGACGTCGGCGCGGCCCTTCTCTTTGGCTATTTTATTAAGCTCCTGGAGGGCGGTGCTGACGCGTTTGACGTTCTCGACCTCGCCGATGATGCCCTCCAAGATCTTGGCCACCTGGGGGTCGCCGGCGAACTCCGCGGCCAGCGAGAAGTTGTTGACGACGTACTCGTACGTGCTGATGGCCTTGTCGTACTTGCCCTGCCCCAAGTAGCAGTGGGCCAGCGTCAGCCACGCTTCGGCGTAAACCTCCGAGCCCTCCATGTGGACGGTGATGCGCTTCATCAGGCTCGCGGAGCGCCGGAAGTGGCCCGCCGCCTTGCCCTCATCCTCCTCCAAATCGGCGCGTTTGATCTCGAGCCAGCCCAGGCCGAAGACGGCGTTGTCGTAGTTGGTCGAGTCCCGGCTCGAGACGTTGTTGAATTCGTCCTCCGCCTGGTCGTAGCGGCCCGCCTGGTAGTGAAGCTGGCCGAGGGTGACGTGGGCCTTGCCGGCCAGCGTGCGGCCGAGCGGCGACTTGTGCTTGATGCGGAAGATATTCTCGAGTTGGGCGATGGCCCTCTCGATGCCCTTCTCGAGGTCGTTGTCCCGCATCCCCTCGCGGAGGTAGCAGAGGGCGAGGGAATACTGGCCGAAGCCGTAGTACTCGCTCTCGGCCGGGATGTCGGTAAAGGTCCTCTTGGCGTTTTCGAAATCGTTAATGCTGTAGAAGGCGAGGCCCGCGAAGTAACGGGCGCCGTCTACGTCGGGCGAGTTGGGGTAGTTACGGATGAGCTGCTCGTAGTAGCCCACCGCGGCGTTGTAGCGCTCCATCTTCAAGCTGGAGAGCTCGAGGCGGTAAAGGGAGCGCGGTACGTATTCCGTCTTGGGGAAATTTTTCAGGATGCGGTTGAAGGCCGAGGCGGCGTCGGTGTACATGCCCGCCTGGTAGTAGGCCTCCCCCATCATGAAGGTCGCCCGGTCCACTTTGGAGAAGGAGGGATAGAGGAGGACGACCTCCTTGAACTTCACCGCGGCGTCGTAATACTTCTCGCCTTTAAAAAGGCGGTAGGCGCGGTCGTAGGCCGTGGAGGCCAACGCCTCGAACTCCTTGAACTTTTTACCCTTGCGGAGTTCTTCGGCGTATTCGCCGGTAATCTCGTCCGCGGCCCAAACGCGGCCCGCTAAAGCGAAGGTCGCTAAAGCGAGCACAACAGCGGCTATACCTACCCTTCTCGACATAGTTATATATCCGATAGCATCAAAACGCCGCGTTTACGCGAAGCGTGGCCGGTGGCGCCGACGATAACTACGGCCCCATCAGCTCTTCGCGGATCTCTTCGACGCGTTGCTCCAGGATCTCGCGGCGCTGGCGCGCTTGCTTGAGCCTCTCCTCGGCGCGTTTCAGCCGCGAGCGCAGCGCGCGCAGCCGTTCGGTCTCGGCCTTGCGGTAGAGCGGCCCCACGTAAAACTGGACCGCGATGCCGCCCTTGGGCGAGTCGTACTCGTCTTCGTACGTACGGCCGTTGGGGTATTGGGGTACGGGCGGGTCGGAAGGTTTGGTGATGGATGTGGGGGATCCCCACCACGCCTCTTCCAGCTCCGAGACGTAGGGCGTGACCACGAATCCCCACGGCAACTTAAACCGCGCGCCGAGGTTAAGGTCGCGGCCGTCGATTTCGCCGATTACGGATATCCTCTCGTCGAGGAAGTGGTACTCCAACGACCCGAACATCCCCTGCCAAGGCTTCGAGTGCGGCCAGCTCGGGTTCATTCCCTGGAAGCGCGCGGCCCCCACGCCTACGTTTATCGTAATAGGTATCCGGATGATATTGCGCATGTTCTTGCTTGCGACTAAGTAGTAAGCGTTGTCCTGGCGGTCCTCGTCGGAATACCAGGCCGCGTTCTCGCCGTAGGGACCGACGGCGTGGTCGCCACCCACGTTCATTATGCCGGCCGCAAACGCGGGCCACCGGGAACTCTCCTTCAATATCAATACCTTGGCGTTACCGACGTACTTCTCCGGGGTGTACTCCCTAACGCCGAGCTCGAGCCGCCCCAACAACCCGATCTGGAAGAAGGCGTCCAACTCCCTGAGGTTCTTATTTATCTCGGGATAATACAACTGGCCCTGTTCGTTCCTTTGGGCCTCGCGCTCGTACGACGTGATTTCGCCGGCGGTGATGGCATAACTGGACACGCCGAGGTTGAATTGCGTGCTCTCCATCACGTACGCGTTGGGAGTATCGAGGACGCCCGTTTGTACGTCCACGCCCGCCAGCGCAGGCGCCGCGACGACGCATACCGCTCCGCCGACGGCATACACCGTCCGCGAGATTAGATTTCTCGTTAAACCACCCATTACGTTAATCTTTCCCTTTGGAATTAAAGAAAACCCTTTACACACCACCTCTAACATTATAGTCGTTAAAACGCCAAGTGTCAAGCCAAAAAACTCCGAATTTTCTAAAAATCCTTCTTTGCCCCATCTTTATTCCTCCTCCAACCTTCGAATGGCGGCGCCGAGCGACGTCAGCTTGTCCTCCATACCCTCGTAGCCTCGGTCAATATGGTAGATACGGCGTACGTTCGTCTCTCCCCCCGCGGCGAGGCCGGCCAAGACCAGGGCCGCGCCGGCCCGGAGGTCGGAAGTCATTACGTACGCGCCGTACAAGCGATGGACGCCGTTGATGACGGCCGTGGGCGGCGTTACCTCCACGTGGGCCCCCAACCGAACGAGCTCGGGGGCGTGGTTGAAGCGGTCGGGGTAAATCCCCTCCACGACGACGCTACGACCCGACGCCAGGCTCAGCAGCGCCGTCATTTGCGGCTGGAGGTCCGTCGGAAAGGCCGGGTAGGGGCCGGTCCTGATCTCCAAAGGCGCTACCGGCAGATTCCCCCGGACGGCGATGGCCCCGTTCGAAACGTCAACCGTTACGCCCGCCTCCCGCAACGTGCCGATAAATAAGCTTAAATATTCGGCATCGGCGCCCTCCACCGTTACGTCGCCGCCGGTTATAGCGCCCGCGAGTACGTACGTCCCGGCCTCGATCTGGTCCGCCATCACCTCGTACTCGCAGGGCTCGAGGCGGTCCACACCCGTCACCGTTATCTCCGCCGAGCCGCCACCTTCTACGCGGGCCCCCATGGCGCCGAGCATGTTTACGAGTTCGACGGTCTCCGGCTCGCGGGCCGCGTCTTCGATGACGGTGACGCCTTCGGCCAACGCCGCCGCCATCATTAAGTTGGCGGTCGCGCCCCGGCTCGGGCCGGCGGGGCCGCTCAGGTTCACGCGTTTACCTTTCAGCGCCGCGGCACGCGCCACGACGTACCCGCCCTCCAATTCCACCGTGGCGCCCAACTCCCGAAGGGCTTTGATATGCAGGTCCACCGGCCGCGGGCCGAACGCGCACCCCCCGGGGAGCGATACCTCCGCCCGGCGGAAACGGCCCATCAGCGGCCCCAATACCGCTATTGACGCCCGCATCCGCCGCACCAGGTCGTACGGCGCCACGTACTTGTCGACGCCCCGCGTGTCGACGGCCAAGACGTGCGGGCCCTCCCACTCGATGGTCGCGCCCAAGGCGCGCAACACCGCCGCCATGGTCTCGATGTCGGACAGGCGCGGGACGTTGCGCAGCGTCGTAACGCCGTCGGCCAAAAGCGCCGCGGCCATCATCGGCAAGCAGGCGTTTTTCGACCCCTGCGCCGCTACCGTTCCCCGCAAAGGGCGGCCGCCCTCGATTACGTACTTATCCATATTCGCACCTCGTCACATCCAACGGGGGTCGGAATAACCGAGTAAACCCCGGAAAAAGGGCCGGTGCAAAACCAGGTCCCTCAACCGTGCCCGCCAAGCGTCCTTCGACGGCTCGAGCCAGAGGGCGCGGCGGTAATAAGCTATCGCGGAATTTTTGTCGCCGCGTTGGGAATAGGTCTCCGCCACCCTGGTATAGGGCCAGGACTCGTGGGGGTGACGCCTAACGTAACCACCGACGAGCCGTAGGGCCCGTTCGTATTCGCCGCGCCCGGCGTACAAGTTGGCGAGGTCGAAAGTCGCGGCCTCGTCGCGTCTTCCGGCGGCCAACGCTTTCTCGAAAAATCCCAACGCGGTTTTCTTGTGGCCGGCGCGCAACGCATGCCTGCCCAGGGCGTTGGCCATTACCCCCGGCGGCACGCCGACCAGATCCCCGGGTAGCCGGTCGTACAATTCCGCGGCGGTTTCGTACGACGAGTCGTGGTACAAAACGTCCACGCTCCGGAGGCGAAACTGCACCATGGCCGGGAAGCGTCGCGTCAGCTCGCCCGTGAACTCGCCGTCGGTGCACACGACGAAGACGCGCGGCCACCGCTCGAGTGTTTTATAGACGCCGGAGCGCGGCTTGGCCATCGCGCCGGGCCCCCCTTGCGTTTTAGTGTAATAGAGAAAGCAGTCGCTGTTGCGATAAGGCCATACCAGCACCTTGGTCTGCCAATTCCGATTCCGGTTCACCAACGCGACCGCGCCCCGGAAATCCTGTTCCGGCGCCGCGTAGCGGACGCGCAGCGCTACGACGCCGTCGGCGACGGCGCGGACCACCCCCGCCGCCAAGACCCCCGCGAGGGCCGCGGCGGCGAAACGCCGTCGCGACGCGGCCGCCAGCCACTTCGCCGACGCGACGAAGCCGAACGCCGCCACCGCCATCGCCGCAGGGAACGCGAAGTACGAAAACCGCGGGTTCCAATATTGCGTCGTGACCCTGATCGCTATTACGGGCAAGAACGCCGGCAGCGCCACCAAAGCCAGCGACGCGGCTCCGGCGAAGGCGCCCGCCCGCCGCCACACGGATACCACCCCCCCGGCCCACGCCCCTACGAAAAGGGCGTTGGCCGCCGCCCGGTCCCACCCCGCTACCGCGAAAGCGCCCCATACCACCGACGGCGTTACCGCCATCTCGCCGCCGGGAAAGCGCCCGCGGTCGTATATCGCCTTCCCGAAGACGGGCCAAGCCGCGGCGACCGCCGCGCACGTCGCGACGAACAACAGCGCGAATATTACCGCGTACCGGCCCGTCGACTCCGCCCCCCGCGGCCGGAGCGCCGGCAGCCACGCGAGTACGGCTATCGCCGCGAAAACCGCTATCACCAAGGCCGCGAAGTAATGGCTGTAGAGCGCGAGCGCGGCGAAAACGGCGTACAACGGAAACCACACGTACTTCCGCTCCCCCCGAAAAGCGAAGAGGAAACAGGCGGACGCCGCCGCCACGAAAAACATCGCGAGCGCGTACGGCCGCGCGGTATGGGCGAAATATACGAAAGGAGGCGAGAACGCCGCCAGCGCGGCCGCCAGGCAGCCGACCCGGGGCCCTCCCCACGCCGCCGCGATCGCGAAGATGAAAACCAGCGCCGCCGACGACGCCAGCGCCGCCGGCAACCTCAGCGACCACTCCGACAGGCCGAACGCCTTCCTGCTCCAGTGCTCGGCGAGCGCCGTCGCGGGCGGGTGCGAGTCCATCTTGCTGGCCGCCAAGATATCGGCCGCGCTCCGCAAGTCGGCGACGCGGGCGCCGGTTATCTCGTCGAACCAAAGGCTGTGGACGCCGAGGCGGTAGAAGCTCGTCGCCGCGCCCGCGGCGAGAACCAATACGAGCGCCACCCGCGTGCCGTTCAACTTTATCCGCCGAGCCGGACCCGCCATTAAACGATATATTAAGGCAGCTCCCAGCGGCTGTCAAGCAAAAGGCTATACTCGCTCTTGACGAGCCGCCGCCCGGTGTAGTAAAATAAGGCCGGAAAGGAGAGATATGGTGCAAATGGACGATATCAAGAAAACCTTCGAAAAGGGCGTCAGCATCGCCAAGGAGGGCGTAACGTACGCCGCGGCTAGAGCCGAAGACCTGTCCCTCGCCACGGCCCTTCGCCTTCGCATCTTCGCGCACCGGCGCCGTATCGAACGGTTATTCGCCGAACTCGGCGAAAGAGCCTACCAGCTATCGCTGGCGAAGGCCGACGTAAACGCCGACGCGGCCGTAAAAAGGCACGTCAAAAAAATCGCGGCCCTCGAGCGCGAGGTCGACAAGCTGTTCAAAGAGATCGAGAAGCTATCGCGTAAAAGCGGCGGCGCGCGACGCCGGCCCGCGAAGAAGAAAACAACCCGAAAGAGCGCGAAGAAAACGCGCAAGGCGAAACGGTAAGGGTATGAGGCCGACGCTATCGATAATGCTGGGCGCAGCGCTTTCGGCGGCGGCCGTCGCGGCCGAGGAGCCGCCGGCGGCCTTGGCCGAAGAAGTGGCCGCGCCCGAAGGGTACGTAATCGGCGAAACGGACGTACTGAACATCCGCGTCGCCGGCGAAAACGACCTCACCGGCAACTACACCGTCCGCCTCGACGGCAAGATCGCCTTCCCGTACGTGGGCGAAATTCAGGCCGCGGGCGTCCCGCTCCCGGCGTTCAACCGCTTGCTGCGCGACGAGTTGTCGGCGTATTATAAAGACCCCCAGGTAACGGTCGAAGTCACCGAGTACAATTCCTGCGTCGTCTACGTCCTGGGGGAGGTCAAGAAACCGGGCGTGTACAGGTTCCAGGGCCGGACGACGCTGTTGGAGACGGTGGCCGAAGCCGGCGGGTACGAGCGCAGCGCCGCCCGCGCGAGCACGATGGTAGTCCGCGCGTTCTACGACGAACCCCGGGTTATGCGTATCGACATGGAGCAGGTCATAGACGAGGGCGCCATCACGCTCAACATCCCCCTCGAGAAGGGCGACGTCGTCGTCATCCCCAAGACGTTCATCACCAACCTCAACGACTTCCTCACCGACATATCGCCGTCGCTGTCGGCGTACCTGCGCGTCAATTCCGTCTACCGCACTACCTGGGAACGGTAACCGCCACGACTTTGGGAACCGATAAAATAAAAGAAGTCATGGACGACGCCGGCAGCGTCGTCGTTCTTACGGGCGCCGGCGTGTCGGCGGAGTCGGGGGTCCCCACCTTCCGCGGCGAGGACGGCCTGTGGCGCAACTTCCGCGCCGAGGAGCTCGCGACGCCGGGCGCCTTCGCCCGCGACGCCAAGCTGGTGTGGGAGTGGTACCAGTGGCGCCGGGAGCTGGTGGCGGCCTGCAAACCCAACCCGGGCCACGAGTTCATCGCGCGCCTCGAGCGCGAGCACCGCGGCGACTTCCTCCTCGTCACGCAGAACGTCGACGGCCTGCACCGCCTCGCCGGCTCGAGCAAGCTGGTAGAAGTGCACGGCGACATCTGGCAGGTGCGCTGCACCTCCTGCGGCTCGAGCCGCGAGGACCGGACCCTCCCCTTCCCGGAGCTGCCGCCCAAATGCGACGGCTGCGGCGGCCTGCTGCGGCCGGGAGTGGTGTGGTTCGGCGAGGCGCTGCCGGAGGAGGCGATAGGCCGGGCGTTCGCCGCGGCCAACTCGTGCGACCTGATGTTGGTCGTAGGTACCTCGGCGGTCGTCTACCCGGTGGCGTATTTGCCGGAGCTCGCCAAGGACGCCGGCGCGTACGTTATCGAAGTTAATCCCGACGAAACGCCGCTCACGCCGCGGGCCGACGAGAGCTGGCGCGGCAAGGCCGGGGAGGTGTTGGGCGGGTTGCTGTAATGTGAGATAACCGCGCCGCGGCGGTAAACCCGCGTTTCGTAACGTAGATATGAAAAAGGCCGGCGTTGAACGCCGGCCTTATTACGTACGCCATCCCTTAACGGAACAAAGCCTTTACCTTCCCCAGGGACGCGGGCGCTACCGTGGGGATTATTTCGTTACCCAGATCGATTTGATAGACGACGTTATCGCGGTAGCCTTGCATCGCCAAAGCCCATAGCGTCGTGCCGTACAAGGCCGGGTAACCCGGCCCGGCCGTGCCGCCGTAAATCCACCCGGCCTCCTGGTTGAACGTCGCGACCAAGGACCCGGTAGGTTCGTAGACGCCACAGGTTCCGTATCCCCCAAAGGTTATTAAATATTCGCCGGCAACGCCCGCGAAGCGGTCGGTGGCCGCCAATTTCGAACCGTAACGCGGTACAAAGGAACTAATGAGGCTGCCGGCGGTGTTGAAGCGATAGACGATGTAATCGTAATCGCTACTTTCGGGCGCAACGCCGACGAAATAATACGGGCTCCCGGGGCGGTGGGCGTAGCCGAGCGTCTCGATGAGCTTTGTGTGGTCCCACCGGACGGGCGACCCCCCCGCTTTCCGGTAAGTTACCACTCCGGCTTCTACGGCGAGGGTTATGTACGAGGACCCGAGGAAGCTGTGGTCGGGGTCTTCGGGAACGAAACGGATATTCCAGAAATATGAAATCCCGACAAAGCTCCCGGTCGGCGTATATTTCATGGCGTAGTGCCAAAGCGGCGCCATGTGGATTACGTAAACGTAGTCCGCGTCGCGGTAGGCGCCGAGCGGAAGGTCTCCGGTCTCGGTTACTTTGAACGAGCTTATCACGGACCCCGGCCCGGCCCAAGCTACCGCCGCCGCGCACGCCAAGGCCCCCGCAATCGCGATGACTCCCTTTCTCGTAAGCATAACGAACCTCCCTGTTGACTTTTGCATTATAACGAAATTTACCGGCGCGGTCAAGCCTATAAATTATTAAGATAAAACGTCCCGAATTTATGCCGCGACATATATAAAAAGGCCGGGCCTAAGCCCGGCCTTGAGACTTCCCTAACGAAACTTTAAGCCCCCTGGACGTTGACTTTGCGGAAGCGGGCCGCGGCGGTGCCGTGGCCTACGTGCATCGTCTGCCCCGGTTGGCCTTTGCCGCAGTTGGGCGTCCCCCACATCCGCCACTCGCTCTCGTTGCCGATGGCGTCGCAGTTGCCCCAGAAGACGGGGGTCTTGCCGGTGTACGTCGGGTTCTTGACGACGGCGCCGAGCTTGCCGTTCTTGACGAGGCGGCCCCACTCCGCCGTGAACTGGAAGTTGGTGCGCTTGTCGTCGATGGACCAGGAGCGGTTGATCTCGACGAAGAGGCCGTCGTCGGTGGTCGCGATCATCTCCTCCAGCGACGAGTCGCCGGGAAGGAGGTTGATGTTGGTCATGCGGATGATGGGGATGTTGTTCCACGACTCGGCGCGCGCCGTCCCGTTGGAGCGCGCCTCCGGCCCCAGCACCGGCGCCGTCTCGCGGTTGGTGAGGTAGCCGACGAAGAGGCCCTCCTTCACGATGTCGGTGCGCTGCGCCGGGACGCCCTCGTCGTCGTAGCCGAAGGTGCCCAGGCCGCCGGGCACGGTGGCGTCGGCGACGATGTTGACGATGGGCGAGCCGTATTGGAACTTGCCGACCTTGTCGAGCGTGAGGAAAGACGTCCCGGCGTAAGCGGCCTCCTGGCCCAGCACGCGGTCGAGCTCGACGGGGTGGCCGCACGACTCGTGCACTTGCAACGCGAGCTGCGAGGGGCCGATAATAAGCGTCGTTTCGCTCGTGGGACAGACCTGGGCGCTAAGGAGCTGGGCCGCCTCGTCGGCGACGCGGGGCGCGTTGCCCAAGAGGTCGAGCTCGCGGATGGACTCGTAGCCGACGGTGCCGAAGTTGCCGCGGAAGGAATTGGGGTACGAGCGCGTCTGGATGTCGTCGTCCGATACCGCGGTCGCGACGAGGCCGCCGCCGGACTCGACGATTTTCTGTTCGATAAAGGCGTCCTCGGTGGAAGCGAAGATTTTTTCCGTCCGCCAGAACTGCAGGAACCCCTCCGACACCTTTATCCGCTCGCCGCGCGAAATCTCCGCCGTCGCCCGGACCAGAAGGTCCATCCGCTCCTCGAGCGGGACGGCGAAGGGGTCCTCGCCCACGTCGTTGGCCCACGACTTCACGACCGCCTCCTGCGGCGCGAGGACGACGTCCTCGGCCTTGAAGCGCGCGCTCGCCCGGGCAATCGCCACGGCCTGCGAGGCCACGCGGAACATCTCATCCTTGCCCAACTTGGACGACGCGGCGAACCCCCAGGCGCCGTCGACGACGACGCGCACGCCGAAGCCCTCGGTCTCCGCGGCCGTGATGGCCTCCGGTTTGCCGTTCTTCGCCTCCAAGTTCTCGCTGCGGCGGCGCAAGACGCGGATGTCGCCGTAGCTCGCGCCTTCGGTCTGTACCAGGTCCAAAACGTTGCCGATTAAATCCTTCATCACGCACCTTCCTTACGTTAAAGCAACGGCGTCAGCTGCGCTTCACGCGCTCGTATCCGGAACACGCCGTCACCTCGAGCTTCTCGTCCGCCGTGACGCCGTCGAGGAGAAGGTTCAATCCCAACGAGTCGGAGGGAGCGTGGCCCGCGATTACGACGTTGATGTGGTTGTCCTTCGCTATTTTCAAGTTCTCTTCGGAGACGTGCATGCCCACGAAAGTCCCCACGTTGGTGTTGGTGGCCAACTTCTCGAACATCCACTTCGAGCCGCCCGTGCCGCCGGTCATATCGACGAAGACCTCGCCCACGCGGATGCGCGCCGTGTTGTATTCCGACTTTATGGAGCGGGCCAGGATTTGCAGGCCGGAGCCGTGGAGCTTGGCCTCGGCGTACTCCGGCTGGGCCTTCAACAGGGCCACCACGTCCGCGAGCGTTTCCACTCCCTCGCGGTCGAAGAGGTCCTGGAGGTACTTGGTTACGCAGTTGTCCGCCACGGTGTGCAAACATGCGAAGGGAAGACCCAGCAGCTTCGCGGCGTCCACCGCGCGGGTATGGTTTTGCACCAGCACCCGCCTTTTGACTTCGTGGAGGCGGGGGTCGAGAATGCCCTCGGCCACGGTGATGGGGATGCCCAATTTGGCCAGCACGTCGGCCTGCATCTCCATAACGCGGTAGAGGTTGGCCAGCGCGTACCCTTCGGGGTGATGGGCTACGCAGAGGTCGACCTGCGCGCCGCGCTCGCGCAGTCGGTCCGCCAGTACCAGCTCGCCGACCTCGAAGTCTATCCCCACCATTATGGCCTTTACGTCGACGTCGTCGGCGCCGTTGAGTATGCGGGTATCGTGGTACGGGTTGTTCAAACGGTCGACGTCGAAGTCGCCCTTGGCGTCTTCAGCCAAAGCTTCGTAGGTTCGACGTTCCTTGGCCAGGTAGGCCAAGATGCCGTCCTCGCCGCGGGGGTCGTTGGCACGGCCGACGGCCAACGCGCGGTCGAAAAATTCGCGCAGTTTCAAAGAGCTTTCTCCTTCTTTGACATTGAAAAGGACTTCGCGGACGAACCGCGAGTAAGGATCTGTCTGGTCCAGTTCAGCCTTCGCATACTCCAGGCGAGCGCCGCCGCCGGGTTGTCGAGCGACAAGACGTAAACGGCGGCCGCGCGGCGGCCCCGGCCTACGTCAGCGCCCGAAAAAGCCGGCCGGGCCAGCGTCTTCAGGATACCGAATTTCCCGGCGGTGGACCCTCGCCCGAAGAAAAAACGCGCCAGCGCAAATACGAACCGCGTCGCTCGCAGCGCCCCCCACCGTCGCGCCAAAGGCCAATAACGGGGCCACGAAACGCGGCCCGCCAACATTAACGCCTCGTAAAAATCGAGCAAAGGCAACGAAAAGAAATGGTTTTGGTGATGGCACACAGATACTAACAACCGGAATTCGTCGCCGGGGCCGTTTACATTTTCGCGGAAGGTACGGGAGGCCGTTTCTCGCCGCGGCGGGAGCGCCGCAGCCGGGCTCCAATGCAAGTCCGCCGTTTCGCCGTCGCGCATAAAAGTTGTACTGGGCCACCAAGGCCTTTCGCCCGGAATCGGCGAGAAACCCTCCTTCACGAGAACGGTTCCGGCGCCCTCGAAATCTTCGGGCGCGACCAACAGGTCGATATCGGTCATCGGCCGGCAGGCGGGAGTAGGATAAGAGGCGAACGCTACGTCGATCCCCTTGATCGGGAGCGCCGGGATCCCCGCCGCGGCTAATTTACGGTGTAACCCCTCGTACGATTTCCAGCGCAACAAATTCGCGGCGAGGACCTCGCGGGCCAAAGCTCGAAGCCCCGCCACGAACTTGCGGTCGGCCGGAAAATCGCGGCCACGGAGACGGTACGCTAGAAGCGGGGCCAGCCGCTCCTCCCGTAAGATTTCGCCGAGCCGGCGCCAGGAGCCGCAAGCCCGCCGGGCGGCGACTAAAGCGCCGACGTCTACGGCGTCGCCGCCCAGAGCGCGGGCGACGAGACGCCGCGCCGAAACGCTTATCACGAAGACCCTTCCTGATCGGTATACGCCTGGTAGTATTGACTGTAATATTTGTAGCCGTACGCGCCGAAAACGCGCGCCATCTCGGCCTGGTTGAAGACTACCCCCAGAACCCTGCAGCCGGAACGTTCCAAAAGCTCCAACGCGCGGCGGGCCGCGTTCCGGTCGGTCCGCCCGGCGCATACCACGAAACACACGCCGTCGGCCAGCCCCCCCAAGACGAGGGCGTCGGTCACGGCCAGGACGGGCGGCGCGTCCATGACGACGCGGCCGAACCTGGTCGTCAACTCGCCGAGAACCGTTTCGAACTTTTTCGAGCCCAAAAGTTCCGACGGGTTGGGAGGTACGACGCCGCTGGGCAATATCGTCAGGTTCTCGACGCCGGTGGTGCGGAGGGCCTCGTCGAGCTCGGCCCGGTCCATAATTACTTCCGCCAGGCCGGGAACCCTCTCGACGCCGAAGGCGCGGTGTGCCGTAGCGCGGCGGAGGTCGCAATCCACCAATACGGCGGCGTCGCCGGCCTGGGCGAATATCACCGCCAAGTTAATGGACGTTATGGTCTTGCCGTCGCCCAAACCGGTACCGGTGATTAAAATTTTCTTAACGTCGACGTCGACGCCCGAGGCACGGATCGCCGTCCGGAGAGTGCGGAACGCCTCGGCCACCGGCGACTTGGGGTACGTATGGGTTACGAAATAATTATCGAACTCGTCGGGCCTCTGCACCAACCGGCCTACGCCGCCGCCCCCTATCCGCGGTATTATTCCGATTACCGGCGCGCCCAGCCGCCGTTCCACTTCCTCCACGGTGTTGAGCGACGTATCGGCGAACTCGAGGACGTACGCCACGCCCACGCCGAGGAAGACGCCCAGTAATATCCCCACCAAAATGTTCTTGGCGTAATTAGGGCTTACGGGCACTCGCGGGACGAGGGCGTAGTCGACGACCCTTATGTCAGCGGTTCGCATGGCCTCGTTGATCTTGGCTTCCTGCAGCTTCTCCAACAACGTCGTGTACACTTGTTCGTTTACTTGGTAGGCGCGAACTAGGCGGTTCAGCACCATCTCCTTTTGGGGCAACGAGGCCGTGAGCTCCCGATAGTCGACCATGGCGTCTTCGATTAGCGCTACCTTTTCGTCCCCCAGTTCGACGTTGGTGGCAAGCTCGCCGTGTTCGAGCACGTCGGACAGCGCGCGCTTGAACTCGTCTTCGGCCGCGGCGATTTCGGCGTCCACGGCTTTAACCACCGGGTGTTCGGCCGTCCGAGTCTGGACCAACTCCGTACGGCGGCGCCGCAACTCGATGATCCGGTTTTCGAGTTGTTGCAGCACGCTGCCGGCGGCGAAACGCGATATCAGGACCTCCTCCGTGGGAAAGGTCCCGCTTTCCCCGGAGAGCGTCGCCCGCCGCCGCTTCAATATATCCAATTCCACCGCGGATATCTGCCGGTCCAGGCTCTCCTCTAAAAGCTGCGACTCGAGGTTGCCGAGGAGCGTGACGTAGTGCCTGGTCTCGGCACTCATATCCAATATGCCTGTTTCCCGCTTGAAGGTCTCGAGCTCGGTTTCGGCCTGGCGGAGGTTATCCGCGGTTCGCTCGATCTGCTCTTCGATAAATATACGCGTGGTGGTCGCCTGCAGCCTCTTCTCTTCCAGGCTCGCGTCCACGTATGCGTCGGCGGCGGCGTTGGCGAGGCGCGCGACTTTCTTGGGGTCGCGCCCCTTGACGACCACCCGCAACATGTTTACGTTCTCCACCCGCTTGACGTGAATCGAGGCCATTAGGCCTGAGACGACGGCGTCCACTTTTTGCACTTTAATTACGATCTTATCGCCGGCGCGGGCGCGGTCCGTCTCGAGGAGCAGCACCCCAAAGTCGGCTTCGAAAACCTCGCCCGTGCGCCCCGCGCCGGCAGGGCGGCCGTCGAAACAAACCCTAAAGGTGTGGGGATCGACGAAAGTTACGACGAGGTCGCCCGCCGGGGTGCCCTCGGCGAACTCGGCCTTGGCCACCGCGTCGCAAAGGCGGGGCGGCGCGGCCGCGACCCGGTACGTAATGCCGAGGCGATTCGCGACCGTCGTCAGGAGCGCGCGGCTGCGAATCATCTCGATCTCGGTTTCCAGGAAGAAGGGGTCGTAGTAGTAAGTCGGCAGTATGGTCTGGCCTACGACCCGTTGGCTGACCTTCACCGTTACCGACGTCTGGTACACTTTGGGCATGCGAAGGCTGACGAGCGTCGCCAAAACCACCGTCGTCAAAAAGATTATTACGACCGCCCATTTGCGGCGTATCACGACGCGGAGGTAGTCCCCCAGCGACACGCCCGCGTCCAACGCCCGCAGCTCGGCTTCGCCTCGCCTCGGCTCTTCCATATCGCTTTTTACAGGTTGTGCCCTTCTTTTATACCCGCCGAGTCAATACAGCGGACCTTAATCTCGCCCTCGGGCGTTATGTCCACGGCATAATCAACGTCGTCTGCGTCGTCGTCGGCCGGGCAATCGAAAACCGTCGGGTCCGTCGTATACGCGGGCCCCTCTTCAGGCTTCACAAGATCGCCTTTGGGCGATAGATTCAATTCCTTTAAATCCTCGGGCCTCCCGTCCGGGTGGTCGAAACCCCACATCTCGGGCCCCAACATAATCGCGATTTTACCCTGATTGGAGCCGCACTTCTTCACGCGCTCCTCCAACGATAACTCACCATCGCCGCCGCGGCCGAATATTATGCTCAACGCGATACCGGCGCCCAACAACAACAATATCGCCAAAGCGCCTAAACCGGCCAGGACGAGGCCGACGACGGCTCGGCCCCGGCCGACCGACCGCTTAAGCGCGCGGACGCCGAAGAAAACAGCCCCCACGTCCAGCACCAGCGTCGCCGCCAGCGCTACGACGAGGACGACGACGTTGCGCGTCGTCTCTCGGGGCGCGAGCGAAAATTCGCCCGGGGCGCCGCCCCATTGCGCCAGCGCCCACATTATTAAAATAAACAGAATCGGCCATAAACCGATAACGCCGGCGATTAAAACCGCCGTCGGCTTTTTCCTTCCAGCAGCGCTGTCGTCAGACATTTTTCCTCCAACGAAATCCTCGGAATTCCTTCCGAACGTTTATGCTAACACAACGCGACACACGTGTCAAAACCAAAAAAATCCGCTTCTCCAACGGCGAATACGATAAATGACGCCGCCCGGCGCGGCGTTTCCCGCAAAAAGCACCACCCGGAACGCCAACTTGCGGGCGGCCGTTCGCACGTAACGATTTAAAAGTAAAAACGGGGCGGCCGTAAGGCCGCCCCGCCGTTGGGCTCTGGCTGATTAGTGCACTACCGCCAGGCGCTTGGCCGCCACCCGGTCGCCGGCCTCCAGCCGTAATATGTATACCCCGGCCGGCATGCCGCCCACGTCCAACGCCGCGGCGTACTCCCCCTCGCTCAGCACCCGGTCCACTACCGTCGTCACCCGGCGTCCCGCCAGGTCGTACAGGCTCACCTTAACCGCCGCGGCCTCGGGTAAATTGATTATCACCTTGGCCGTCGTCGTCGCCGGGTTCGGCGCCACGCCGAACGCGAACGTCACCGGCAGCGCGTCGTCCACCCGCGTCGTACCCAGCTCGTCCGGGCCGCCCGCCTGCACCGCCTCCAGCTTGTACTCGTACGCTACCGCCTTTACCTCGCGGTCCAGGTACCGGTACGGCGAACG
>JAUWLW010000035.1 GCA_030613505.1 Candidatus Zixiibacteriota bacterium | reverse complement strand
TTCCCCCACGTCCCTTCGAACGAGCCGATCGAACCCGTTCCTTTGAAGTATTGGATGCGGTGGTTGTTGGTATCGGCTACGTAGACGTCGCCCTCGGCCTCGGGCGCAACGGCTATGCCCGACGGATATATGAAATTGCCGTCGCTCATCCCGAACGAACCCCAAGAGCTTCTATAAACCCAAGTAAAATCGGCTAGGCCTGCCGTAACCATGAACGCTAACGCCGCAATTATGAAAAACGCGCAACTTCTCATAGTTTCTCCTCCTGTTTGACGCTAGAGCCAGCGCCTGCGAAGGTAGTCTATATTCTAATAAAAAAAAGCTTTTGTCAACGAAAAAGAAGCGGCGGCCGTGGACGCGGCCGCCGAACTACGGCGCTTTATTCTTAAGCGTAGCGGGCCGGTCGGACGCGTTACCGACGTCGCGCCGAGAAGTCGAACGTCGGCCCCCCGGCGTACAAGACGGCGCGGCGGCGTCGGTGGCGCGGCGCTTCGCCCGAAAATAGATATTGACAAGTTAGAAGTGTTTATTTAGAATATCGGCAGTTAATAATGGAGGTCCGAAATATGGGTTATAAAAAAGTGATATTGTTTCTGGCGTTCGGCGTATTGATGATAACCGCGCTGAGTTGCGACGATGACGGAAACGGCCCCGAACCACCTGTGCACTATTGCAATTTCCTGCCCACGGATTTCGCTAACGATAAGGGCAATAAGTGGGTATACCAGGTAGTCGAAGAGAGTAAGTTCAGCCCGCGCGAGGAGTATAAGTTAGCGTACGAGATAACGTCGACGAAACAAGATCACGAGAAGTTCCCGGGAACGTCGTACGTAATTACCGTTACCCGCCAAGGTTCGGCGCCGTACGACGTTATCGTCGCCCCCGATGACGTTACATGCTATGTCTTGCGCCGGATGTGGTCTTACCTGATAGCAAACACGATAAAGATAGGCGGTTGGACCCAGACCGGCCTCGTCAACGACCTTCCGCTGCAATATCGCCGTAACGTACTGGTTGACGTGCCGGCGGGTAAGTTCGGAGAAAAAGAGATTTGCGTAGAACTTTACTACGATAATGAGAACGAGGTCGAACCCGAATACTGGCGTGAAAACTACGCCCAGTACTATGGCCTTGTCCGCTACGAGAATAGTTATACGAAGTACGACATGGCGACGGGAGACCTAATCGATTGGCGGAGCGTGAAATACGAGCTGGTGAGCTACGACGTGCCCAAACGTATCAACCAGCCGCCGTTCGTCCGTTAGGCACCCGTAGAAATAGGTTAGAAAAAGCGGCCTTTGCGGCCGCTTTCTTTTCGTTATCGGTGACCCTTTACTTAAACAAGGCCTTGACCCGTCCCAAGGAGGCGGGTTCTACCGCGTATGCCGTGTCGTCGAAATACTGGACGCGGTCGTTGTTTCGGTCGGAGATGAACCCCCGGGCGGCCATTATGGCGATGTCGCCCGGGCTGTTGAATTCGCCGTTGCCGCTTCCGAACTTGCCCCATTCGCCGAGGACCTTCTTGCCGTCGGCGGTGAAGTATTGGATGCGGTGGTTGCCGCTGTCGACGACGAAGACGTTGCCGTTGGCCGCGACCGTTACGCTCACGGGCCTGTCGAATTCTCCCTTTCCCGTCCCTTTCCTTCCCCATTTGCCGAGATAATCGCCGGTCCGGTTAAAGTATTGGACGCGGTCGTTGAAGGTGTCGGCCACGTAGACGTTGGTATTGGGGGCCACCGCTACGCCCCAGGGGCTATTGAATTCCTTGGAGCCGGTCCCAAACGCACCCCACTTGCCGAGGTAAGAGCCGGTGGAGCTGAAGTACTGGATGCGGTGGTTGTTGGTATCGGCGACGTACACTCTGCCGTCGGGCGCGACGTCGATCCCCCCCGGGAAATTGAAGTAGCCGTTTCCGGAACCCGACGAGCCCCACCTCCCTTTGTACGAACCGATTGGCGTGAAGTATTGCACGCGGTGGTTGCGGCGGTCCGTAACGTATACGTCGCTGTTGGGCGCTACGGCGACGCCGACCGGCTCGCGGAATTCGCCGCTGCCGGACCCGGGTTTACCCCACAAGCCGCGGGGTATGCCGTTCTCGGAGAAATACTGGATGCGGTTGTTCGTGGAATCGGCGACGTATACGTCTCCGAGGCTCGAGCAATCGACGCCGAAGGGGATTTGGAATTCGCCTTGTCCCTGGCCGCGCTTTCCAAATTGGCCCTTATATTCCCAAACGCCCGAAACCGGCCCGGCAACAACCAACGATAATGTCGTTAATAAGGTCGCTAAGCGTATCATAGGCCTTTCTCCCTGTTGAGGTCTTTACGGCGAATATTATCCTCGATATATTTTATCACGGCCCTGTTTTATGTCAACCTATATTCGGCCCGGCGGGCGGGCATCAATTCCAACTGGCTGCCGCCGCAGCTCAAACGCTTTAACCGCGGTTCACTCCCGGGCATTCAATTGCAACTTGTAGATCCGCCGCGAGCCGGTATCGCCCACGAAGAGGTAGCCGTCGTCCCAGGCGAGCCCCGCCGGATGCCACCCCGGCGCGCAGAATTTGCGGTCGACGTCGAAACCTACGACGCGGTGCCGGTTGAGCCACCCGTCGCGCCAGTCCGCGGACCAGACGCGGCCGTCGGCCTTCGTCAACCCCCTTATTGTCTCGTCCTCCCGGCCGACGCGCCACGAGCGACCGGGTTTCCATTCCGCGTCGAACTCGTACATCCCCCGCGTGGCCTGGTCGAAGACGTAGAAGTTGCCGGCGTCGAAGTACATGCCGCGGACGTCGGCTAGGCCGGTGGAGAAGTGGGTGAGCTCTCTCAGCCGGGGCTCGAGCACGTGCCGGTAGACGTCGCCCGTGACGCCGTGCGCTACGTAGAGGTACGCGCCGTCGGTGCACAACGCCGAAGGCGGACCGTACCTCGGCGTTACGGAAGAGAGGACGGAGCCCGTACTCGGGTCGATTTTGTATATCAGGCCGGCGCCTTCCTCGTCGGCGACCCAGACATGCCGTTTGGCGTACGTTATATCCGCCAGCCCTTTGCCCGGCGTTTTGAAGCGCTGGACGACGCGGAAATACGAAGTCCTTTTCTGAACGTCGGGCGCGCTCGGGGCCGACGCGCAACCCACCAACAACGCCGACGTTAACGCCGCGCTGCAGGCGAGGGCGTAACTACTGGCACCTCTCTTCATTCGCCGGTGGCCGCTGCCGCCGGTTCCGCCGGGGCCGCCGTACTCTTAGGGTTCGCCGCCTCCGCGGCGTCGAGTTCCTCGGGCCCGAAGTCGAAATATTCCTCGAACTTCTCTTGCTCCGTCAACTCTTCTTCTTTCTCGCGTTGGACTTGTTTCTTCTTCTTGGCGTCTTTGACGCCTTGCCATATCGCGACGGTTGCGATGCCGGCGATGGCGATTAGGCCGAAGATGGGGACCGCTATACCTTCCGAGGGTTCTTCGTACGGTTGCGGGGGGCCGGTGGCCGCCGACGCCGCGGGGGCTCCCGCGACGATAAAGCCGCCCGCCGCTACGGAAATCATCGTGGCGTACGCCAACGATTTTTTTATACTTAACATCTTGTGCCGCCTTTCTCGTAATCCGCTTCTTTAGTACCTTACATTTTACCATCGGGGGGCGTACGTGTCAAAGGCTATTTGACGCTTACTCCGGCCTTGTGCCTTGCCCTCCCTTCTATTATAATACGTCATAATTTTAAGGGGTGTTTGAATGAAGCTTCCGTGGACGCCGTCCCGTGGCAAGGAGTTCGACGTCGTCGGCATGGGCTGTGCCGCGATGGACGTCGTCGCCGTCGTGGAGCGGCTGCCGGCGCTCGACGAAAAGATTCACGCGCTGGAGATGGACCGCCAGGGCGGCGGGCCCGTGGGGACGGCGCTCGCCGTTTGCGCGCGTATGGGCCTTAGCGTCGCGTTCGCGGGCCAGGTGGGCGACGACTTCGCCGGCCGGTTCATAATCGACGAGTTCAAGCGCGAGGGCGTCGACGTGCGCGGCGAGGTCGTGCACCCGGCCACGCAATCGCAAATATCGCTGGTGTTGGTGGACCGGGCGACCGGGAAGCGCACCGTCGTCTCGGGTCGAGGCGAGCTGGCCGAGGCCACGTGCGACCGCCTCCGCCACGAGACGGCGCGGGAGTGCAAAATACTCCACGTAGACGGGTACGATATGGACGCGGCCATCTGCTTCGCCGACGAGTGTAAGATGGCGGGGGGCGTCGTGGTCTACGACGCCGGCTCGGTCAAGGAGGGCTCGCTAGAGCTTTTGGCTCGAGCCGACGTCGCCGTCGTCAGCCGCGTCTTCGCCGAGAAGATGTTCGGCCACCGCGACTGGGAGGCGGCGTGCCGCGCCCTAACCGAGACGGGGCCGTCGTACACGGGCGTGACGCTGGGCGAGCGGGGCGCCGCGGGCCTGGACGGCGAGGAGTTCTTCGAGGTCCCGGCCTTCAAGGTGGACCCGGTGGTCGATACCACCGGCGCGGGGGACGTCTTCCACGGCGCGCTCGACGTCGCCATTCTCAAGGGTTGGGACTTCAAGACCTGCATGACCTTCGCCTCGGCGGTGGCGGCGATGAAGTGTCGGCGGCTGGGCGGCCGCGCCGGTATTCCTACCTTCGAGGAGGCGACGGCGTTTTTGCGAGAAAGAGGCTTCGAATTCTGAGCGGGTTTTGGTGATATGATCGCTTTGGTGCGAACGCTACAGGGACTCGTGGCGTTGGCCTTAATCGCGTACGTTTTGATGGCGGCCGCCGGCGTCGTCCTCTTCGTCACGCAGGTTCTGTTTCCTCGTTTGAGCGAGAGGATCCGGCGGCGCCTTAATAACTAGTCGCCTTGCCGGCCGCGCCGGCATTCCGACGCTCGAGGAGGCGACGGCTTTTTCGCGGGAGCGCGGTTTCGATTTCGCCTAGAGCCGTAGTAAATCCCGAAACGGATTTCCGGTCGGTTTCGGTAACTTCAAAATAACCGGGGTGAGTAGTATTTCTTCGTTAGCGGAGGATGGCAATGAGAGAAATAAGCGCGCACGAATGCGTCAGGCGTCTTAGCGCCGCGGTCGAATGCGGCGATAGCAAATTCGCGTTTTTCTTGGGCGCCGGGTGTTCGGTGTCTTCCGGGATACCAGGGGCAGGCAGTCTTGTAAAAAAGTGGTTGCCGAAGTTAAAGAGGATAAAAACGGGCAATGAAAGCGGAGCAGAAGAATGGGCGGAGGGTTATTACGAAGATTACGACGGGTCAAACCCGACGGCGATATACGGGAAAGTAATAGAGGATTTATTTATTACGGCCGCGGAAAGGCAAACCGAGATAGAGAGTATTTGCGCCGGTAAAGACCCGGCGTTCGGATACGCAGTAGTCGCAAAATTCATGAGTCACGAGGAATATTGCCGGAGTTGCAACGTTATTCTCACGACGAATTTCGACGATCTCGTGGCCGACGCCCTTTATTTATATACTAATAAAAAACCTTTAGTTATTGCTCACGAGTCTCTAATTGGGTTCGTAAAAATTACCCGTACCGGGCCGTTGGTTATGAAATTACACGGCGACGCGAGGCTCGCGCCGAAGAACTTAGAGGTAGAGACTGAAAGGCTCGACGAAGCGGTAAAAAAAGTACTTAAAACGTTACTTACGGAAACCGGTTTAATCTTTCTTGGTTATGGGGGCGCAGATAAAAGTATTGCCGAATTATTGAGGGAGTTATCACCAGGGTCTTTACCGTGGGGTATTTATTGGGTAAATAAACAAATTCCGGAAGGCGACGTTGGCGATTGGTTAGAAGAACGCGATGCTATCTGGGTTAAGCACCAAGATTTCGACGAGTTTATGCTTCTTCTTTGGGGCGAGTTCGGATTAGAACACCCGGAGGAGAAGCGTTTCGCCGATTTGTTCGGTAATTACCGGAGTAGTTTCGAAAAGTTACAAGTTAAAGTCGCGAGCTCACCCGGTTCCGAAGATAAGGAAGCTTTGGAAGTCGCTATTGATAAAGTAATAAAGCAGGCCAAAGATTGGTGGGCTGTAGAGTTAGAGGCGAGAAAATACCAGGAATCGGATTCGGATCGCGCCGACGAAATTTACCGGGCGGGTATCGGAAAGTTCCCGGATAGCCACGAATTGATGGGCAACTACGCGCTTTTCCTAGATAGTATCCGTAAGGACTACGACGGCGCGGAGGAATATTACAAGCGTGCGGTTGTGGCTGAGCCGAACGACGCCGACTACCCAGGCAACTACGCGTTTTTCCTAGAAAATATCCGCAAGGATTACGACGGCGCGGAGGAGTATTATAAGCGGGCGATAGAAGCCGAGCCCAACCACGCCAACAACCTCGGCAATTACGCGGGTTTTTTACTCGGAACCGGGAAATCCGCGGAAGGTCTCGATTTTCTTGCGCGGGCTTTGGAGCTTACCGAAGAACCGCTTTTGATTTTAGAGTGCCGTTTTTATAATTACGCGCATACCGCCGACGAAAAAGAACGCCTAGCCAATTTAAAGCATTTAAAGTCGCTTATCGTCGAAGGCGTCCGTTCGCAGGGGTGGGACCTTTCTTTGAACGTGTCCCGCGCCAAAGAGGACGGGCACCCGGAGCCCGAATTATTAGAAACCCTCGCGCGCGTAATAGCCGAGGAAGAAGAGGCCGACGTTTTAGATAAATTCCCGGCTTGGGGTACCCCGTCGTAAAATGAATAGTAATGACGTTATTATCGTAGGCGGCGGCCCGGCGGGCGTTGCGGCGGCGGTCCAGCTCCGGCGGTGCGGGATCGAACCGCTGCTTTTCGAGAGGGACCGCGTCGGCGGCCTGGTGCGAAACGCCTTCCGCCTCGAGAACTACCCCGGCTTTCCGGGCGGCGTGGCGGGAGGCGAGCTGGCGGACCTTTTGGAGGAACATCTCGCCTCGCACGAGGTGGAGGTCCGTCGCGAGGAAGTTACCTCGGCCGACGTCGACGACGGCTTGTTCCGGCTCGAGAGCTCGGCGGGGGCGTGCCGGTGCAAGGTATTAATAGTGGCCTCCGGGACGAGGCCCAAACGTTTTAATACTGTTCCTGTCCCTCCCGACGTCGAGGGCAAGGTTTTTTACGAAGTTTATCCTATCGCCGAGGTCGGCGGGAAGAAGGTCGTGATCGTAGGCGCCGGGGACGCCGCCTTCGACTACGCGCTCAACCTGGCGCGGAGCAACGACGTCTTTATCCTGAACCGGCGAGGCGAGGCGAGGTGCCTTCCGCTTCTGGAGGAGCGAGCGGCCCGGGCGCCGCGTATTGATTACCGGGTCCGTACGGAGGTTTCGGGATTCGAAGTCGGGGGAGAGGGATTCGTCGGCGTGAAGTGTTCGGGCCCGACGGGGGAAGAGACGATCGACGCCGATTACGTCCTGTTCGCCCTCGGCCGTGAACCCGAGCGCCGTTTCGTCTCGAAGCGACTGGACGAAAACGCGCCCCGCCTCGAGGCGGAGGGCCGGCTCTATTTCGTCGGCGACGTCCGGAACGGCGATCTACGGCAGGCCGCGATCGCCGCGGGCGACGGCGTCCGGGCAGCGTTGAAAATCTACCGCCGCCGGGAGGGGGTGCCGCGATGAAGGTCGTAGCCACCTGCGGCCGGCCGGACCTGGCTACGGCGTACGTCGCCGAGTTCGGACCGGGGAAGCTGGTCGAATTCGTCGAGGCCGTTCAACCGCCGTTATCCCGCGAGGAGAAGTGGGTATTGATCGTATCGACGCTCTTCGGGTGTCCGGTGGGCTGTCTGATGTGCGACGCGGGAAATCATTACCGGGGGAAGTTGTCGGCGGCGGAGGTCCTGGCGCAGGTCGACTTCCTGGTCCGAAAACATTTCCCGGGGGGCGACGTTCCCGTAAAAAAATTCAAGATCCAGTTCGCCCGTTTGGGAGAGCCGGCGCTCAACGCGGCCGTCCTCGACGTCCTGGAGGAGCTGCCGCGCCGGTACCGCGCCCCCGGCCTTTTGCCCGCGCTATCCTCGGTCGCGCCGGCGGGGGCGGACCGTTTTTGGGAGGGGCTCCTGGCCGTTAAACGGGGGCATTATCGGGACGGGAACTTCCAGTTGCAATTCTCGATCCATACAACGGACGAGGAATTGCGCGACCGGTTGGTCCCTATAAAAAAGTGGTCCTTGGCGGACGTGGCCGCGTACGGCGAGGAGTTTTACGAACCGGGCGACCGGAAGGTTACGTTGAACTTCGCGTTGGCGGAGGGTTCGTCGCTCGACCCGGCTGTCCTGGTCCGTATCTTTGACCCGGGTAAGTTTCTCGTTAAGATAACGCCTCTCAATCCGACCTACCGCGCGCAGCGGCACGGGTTAAGATCTTACCTCTCCTCCTCGCCGCCGGAAGGAGAGGCCGCCGTCGTGCGGGACCTTCGGGCCGCCGGGTTCGACGTTATCGTGAGTATCGGCGAGGCGGAGGAGAACCACATCGGTAGTAACTGCGGCCAGTTCCTTTCCGCGCATCTAAACGCCCGGGAGGGTATCGCCGGCGGATATACCTACCCGGTGAACGTAAGCGCCGGCGGCGCGCGGTAAAAAAGGCCATCGACGCGTATAAAGTGGAGGTTGAGGTGGACGGCGAGCGCGTCGTCGTCGACCGGTGCGTCGACCTGCGGGAGAAGTTCCCGGCGGTCCATTCCGCGTATTGGCGGTCGCGCGAAATAGCCGACTGCGTCGGCGAGACCTTTTGACGGGTTCGCCGAGAGCGAGGATGCGCGCCGAGGTTATATCAACGGGCCGGCCGGGCGTGAATCCTTACGAGGTAGAAGGGGACGCTAAACGGCGGCTGCCCGGGCCGTATTATGTAATTACCATAAATACGGGTTTTCTTGGGCGAGGTTTCCGGTTTTGGAGTCCGGCGTATGGTGAAAAAATACGGTGAAAACGCGGCGGCGGGAGCGACGGCGCGACGGCCCCGGCGCGTCTGGGCGAGGGTGGCCAAGTCCCTTGTATTAATCCTCATTGTCGTAATATTGGTTTTAGGTTCGGTAAATGTTATCTCGAAGAGCCGATGGGCCGATTTCCACTGGTATTATTGGGCCGGGGAGCGCGTCTTTGAGGACGCGGACCTATACACGTACGTCTTGGACGGTTACATATACCCGCCGTTCTTCGCGGTCGCGATGTACCCGGTCTCGCTCTTGCCGCGGACGGTGGCGGCGGCGATATGGTATGCGGGGAACGTCGTTTCGCTCGTTGTTTTATTCGGCGTTACTTATTATTTACTGGTTAATCCGGCTCGAGCGTTGATGCCCTGGGCGGGGGAGCAATGGGCCCGAATTAAGCGGGGCAAGATCGATTCCGTTTTGGTGATTACTTTCTTCGCGACGGCGCCTTTCTGGGTATTGAATTTACAGCTGGGGCAGATCAACGTTTACCTATGGGCGTTGGTGGTTCTGGCGGTGTATTTCGATCGGCGCGGTAAACCGCTGGCCGCCGGTTTGCTCCTGGGTTGCGCGTGCGCCATTAAAATCACGCCGGCGCTAATTTTTTTATATTTCCTTACTCGGCGCCGGTACGCCGCCGTGGCGATAGCCGTGGCCACGGCCGTTTTACTCTTCCTCGCGCCCGCCAGCTTTACCGGCTGGGGCCGGAACGCCGAGCTTGTTCGGGAGTGGCAGTGGCGGGTAGTCCGCGCGGGGATGGTGGAGGATTTCGTCTACCGCGTGGAGGGGAACCAATCGCTGGGCGCGTTTGTCTACCGGGGTTGCCAATTCTTGGGGTTCTGCCCCGCGGAGGAGCCCCTTGACGTCGCGGCGGCAAAACCAGTCATCAAGTTCGTTACGGCCGCGGTGGTCGCGCTTTTATTCGTTTTGGGCTTTTTACGCCGGCGGATGTCGGCGGCCGGGCCCGACGAAGTACGAGTGGCTGCCGTCGATAATTTGTACTTCTCGTTGGTCGTAACGGCCGCCGCGTTGATATCGCCTTTCGCTTGGGACGCGCATTACGTCGTTTTAGTAGTACCCTTTATGGCGGCGGTTTACGCGTTGAAAACGTTCGTCTATCGGGGGGTATTAAAAACGTTTTGTATTGCCCTTCTATCGGGCGGGGTGTTATTGTCCGTAGTTACGAGCAATCTGTGGGGGGCCGCGGTCGCCGCCGTGGCGTACCATTACCGTGGAATAGCGGCTGCGGCGATACTAGTTTACGCCGCGGTCCTACTCTTGTTGATAAAATTGCTCTTCGGGAAGGCGGGCTGGAGGGTCGCGCCGCAGTAGCGCCCGGGGTGCGAAGCGAGTTGGGCGACGGCCGTTTTGCCGTTAACCTTTAATTAATCAGGGAGAGACGGAGTGCACGCTAAAATCATATCCGCGGGCCTTTTGGGCATCGACGCGTATAAGGTGGAGGTGGAGGTAGACGCCGGCCGCGGCGTCCAGAACCTCTTCGCCGTCGTCGGCCTGCCGGACGCCGCCGTCAAGGAGTCCCGCGACCGCGTCCAGGCCGCGCTCAAGAACTCGGGCCTGCCCGTGGGGTGGAGGAAGTGGACCGTGAACCTCGCGCCCGCCGACGTGCGCAAGGAGGGGCCCTCCTTCGACCTGCCCATCGCGCTGGGGATGTTGGCCGCCGACGGCAAATTGGAGTTCGGCCGCGACGGCGACTACCTGGTGGTGGGCGAGCTGGCGCTGGACGGCGCGGTCAGGTCGGTGCGGGGAGCGCTGCCGGTCGCGGTGTGCGCCCGGGACCTGGGCTGCCGCGGCCTGCTGGTCCCGGCGGCCAACGCCAACGAGGCCGCGGTGGTGGAGGGCGTCGACGTCATACCGGTCGAGTCCCTCAAAGAGGCCGCGGATTTCCTGGCCGGCGACGGCGACGTAGCGCCGTGGCGGGTGGACTTGAGCGCGGCCTTCGACACCGCCCAGGCGTACGTGGCCGACTTCTCGGACGTTAAAGGCCAAGAACACGCCAAACGCGCGTTGGAGGTAGCCGCGGCCGGAGGCCACAACGTCCTGATGCTCGGGCCGCCGGGGTCCGGTAAGACCATGCTCGCCAAGCGCCTCCCCACCATTATCCCGGATATGTCGCTGGAGGAGGCGCTCGAGACGACGAAGGTGTACTCGGTGGCGGGGCTTTTGCCCAAGGAGCGGGCGCTGGTCGCGGCCAGGCCCTTCCGCGCGCCGCACCACACCGTATCCGAGGCGGGGTTGGTGGGCGGCGGCTCCATCCCCAGGCCGGGGGAGGTCTCGCTGGCGCACAACGGCGTCCTCTTCCTGGACGAGCTGCCCGAGTTCCGGCGGCCCGCGCTGGAGGTCCTGCGCCAGCCGTTGGAGGACGCCGTCGTCACGATATCGCGGGCCAAGATGTCGCTGTCGTTCCCGTCGCGCTTCATGCTGGCGGCGGCGATGAACCCGTGCCCGTGCGGCTGGTTGGGCTCGCCGTCGCGACGGTGCCGCTGCTCGCCGCACCAAATTCAGGCATACCTCAACCGCATATCGGGGCCGCTCCTCGACCGCATCGACATACACCTCGAGGTCCCGGCGGTGCGCTACAAGGAGCTGACCGACGAGCGACGGGGCGAGCCGTCGGCTATGATAAGAGACCGCGTCAACCGCGCCCGCGACGTCCAACGGCGGCGCTTCGCCGGCCGGAACATCTACTGCAACGCGCGGATGACGACGCGCGACGTCGAGCAATGGTGCCGGCCCGACGACGAGGGTGAGAATTTGATACGCACCGCCATCGAGAAGCTGGGCCTGACGGCGCGGGCGTACCACCGCGTTCTGAAGCTCTCGCGGACCATCGCGGACCTGGCCGGCGACGAGGCGCTGGCCGCGGGGCACGTCTCCGAGGCCATACAGTATCGCACTCTCGACCGCCAGGCGTGGGCTTAGGACGACGAAAACCGTTACTTAAACACGTGGAGGCGGCAAGGAATAGTAATGAAGTTCTTAATTATCGTCGGCGTCGCCTTGGCGGCGGCTAGTTTCGCCGGCGCGACCGGCGGCTCCGTCGTGGCGTCGTTCCGCTCGCCGCACGCCGCGGGCGTCCCGCGGGGAATGGCGTACGCCTCTCCGCACAGCCGCCTGTACCACGTATCGAACACGACTAACACGATCTACGCCACCGACGCCGACGGCTCGGTGGTGAAGTCGTTCCCCTGTCCCGGCGACACCCGCGACGTCGAGGGAGGCCAACACTACTTCTGGACCTGCACGTACTCCGCGACGGGCGTTATCTACAGGATTAATACGACCGGAAGTATCGAGGCGTCGTTCCCGGCGCCGGCGAACGCCACCGGCATCACCCTCGACGCGACGCACCTGTGGGTTTCGTCGTCGACCACCGATTACGTTTACAGAATGACCACCGTCGGTTCGCTCGTCGCGTCCTTCGCGGCGCCGGCGCAAAATACCGCCGGCCTGGATTGGGACGGCCGGTACCTGTGGCTCGCGGACGCCGCGTCGGCCGGCTCGACGCTTTACCGACTCACCACCACGGGCTCCGTGGTGTGGCAATTCAAGGCGCCGGTGGGACGGGCGTACGGCGTCGCCTTCGACGGCATATACGTCTGGTACAGCAGCATGGCCGACCCGAAGTATTGCTACCGGATGACGATAAGCGGGATCGCCGTCGAGCCGGCGTCCTTCGGCAAGGTCAAAGCCCTTTTTCGATAAGGGTAGTCGTAAAAAAGCCGAAAGGGGAGCCGCGCGGCTCCCTTTTTTAGGTTTTCGGCTAAATTATTAATATTCAAGGGCTTAGGCCGCTCCTCTTTGACCCGCGGGGCCTGGTGTGCTATAATTTAACAGCGCAAATGGCAGGTTTAAGGTAGTGAGGCCTATGGTGAAAAAGTGCCTTCCAATCGCGTTTTTAATAACCGCGTTGGCGAGCGGCGCCGCGGCAACGGGCGGCTCTATAATCCGCTCGTTCGAATCGCCCTGCAACGACTGCACCGACGGCATCGACTATCGCGGCGGGTACGTATATCACGCCAACTTCAACGGCCCGCGCGAGGTTCTGAAGACCACTACCGCCGGCTCGCTGGTATCGTCGCTGGAAGAGCCGGCGTACGCTCGCGGCGTCGACTTCACCGGTTACATCTATTGGGTGTACTCTTTTTGGCCGAGAGTTCCGCGCGACCGCATATACCGCGTGAACCAGGCCGGCAGCATAACCACGAGTTTCGTGGTGCCCTCCCACGGCTACGGCGTCACGTACGACGGCGAACATCTGTGGTATTCGACGGCCGGCAGCCACTACTGGAATTACGTGTACAAGTTGACGACCAAGGGGTCCGTGGTCTCTTCCTTCCAGGCGCCGCACGGCGAGGGCTACCTGAACAAGGGCATCGACTGGGGCGGCTCGTACTTGTGGCTCGCGCAGTCGAGCACCGCCGGCGGTTTTATCTACCAGATGACGACCGCGGGCTCGGTCGTATTTTCCATGTATATGCAAGGCCGCCGGCCGACGGGCGTGGCGTGGGACGGCAAGCACGTCTGGTTCGTCGACGGCGGCAACGACTGGGTCTACCAGATGAGGTGGAGCGGCATCGGCGTCGCGCCGGCCTCCATCGGCAAAGTCAAGGCGTTGTTCAGGTAGCAATTAGTGCCGGATACTTAAAAGGGAGCCGTGTGGCTCCCTTTTTCGTTCGTTACGCTGGTTTACGTTAGCGTCGAACGAACGGCGGTGTCCGGGATACGGTCTCTTTTCGGGTCGGCGGATTAACCTTGACATACGGCAGTTTATGTCTTATTAATTAGTGAAGTATAAACGTAGGCTCGGAGATATTTAAACGAGGAGGATTAAGTCATGAAGAAGGGTTTGGTATTCACGGCTATCGTGCTTCTTACGGCGACGTCGGTTTTCGCGGGTACGCTCAGCGTCGTATCGTCTTTCGTATCTCAAAAGACGTGGCGCAAAGGCCTGGAGTACGCCGGCGGCTACCTCTACGCGACCTCTAACTACTCGGATAACACGATCCACGTTTATACCACGGCCGGCTCCCTCGTACGGACCATCCGCACCGTCGCGAGCTCAATGGGCGTCGAAGTCTCGCACGCCCCCAGCGGCTATATCTGGGTTAATACTTATTCGCCGTACACGGCCGTGTTGCTAACGACGACCGGCAGCGTCTCTAGGTCCTTCACGGCGCCGGCGGCGGGCTACGGCATATCTTCAAACGGTACGTACGTGTATTATTCGTCGGCGCGGTCGTACATGCTCTATACGATGACGACTACCGGCTCCGTGGTCAGGTCGTTCCGGCAACCGGGTACCTTCCCGGGCGGCGTCGACTACGTTGCTCCGGGGTACCTATGGCTGACGAACTGGTCCGGCTCGCCGCTCCTCTACTACTGCACGACGATGGGCTCAGTAATCGACTCCTTCTCGACCCCCGGCTGCGCGCGCCCCGCCGGCGTTACCTGGGACGGCAACTACGTCTGGTACCACGACTACAGCTCGCCTAATTTATGTATCCGCGCGAAGGTGAATTTCACCGGCATCGCACCCGCCTCCTTAGGCAAGGTCAAGGCGTTGTTCAGGTAGCGTACGTTATTCGGACGCCGAAAAGGGAGCCGTAAGGCTCCCTTTTTTCTTTAACCGATTTCGTGCGTCGGGGGGGGCTCAGGCCGCCGGTACGATATATAAAAAAACTTGACTTGTTGCGTTTGATTTGTTACCTTGCCGCGCTAAGGATTAAGGTTACTGGATTAAACGAACATTACCACGAAAGGAGAACGTCACATGAGAAAAAGTTTGATCGTGGCCGTTTTAACGTTGTGCGTTGCGGGCGTGGCCTTGGCCGACCTTGGTTCCGTCGTACGCTCCTTCGCCATACCGGGCGGCGCCTGCGCGGGGTTGGCCCGGAGCAACGGCCTCTTGTACTCGATCAACTACTCGCAGGCCAGGATCTACGTGATGAACCCGACGACCGGGTCCGTGTCCAACTCCTTCGCCGCGGCCGGCGGGGCCCAAACCCGCGGCCTCGCCTACCAGTGGGGCGGCAACCTCTGGCAGAATCAAGGTTATAACAGCCCCTACCGGATTTACCGGACCAACACCTCCACCGGTAGCATCTTCGCCTCCTACGCCCTGCCGACGTCCTTATGTCACGGCTCCGCGCCCCTCGCCACCGGCGACGGCGGCGCGGGCGTCACCCGCATTATCATCTCCCGCTACAGCAGCCCCCGGACCATCTACTACATGACCACCACCGGCAGCATCGCGAGTTCCCACACCGTCTCCCAGGCGTTGTACGACATCGCGTACGACTGGCGCAACAAACTCATCTGGGGCGGCATGAATACCACGACCGTCTACGGCTTTACCACCACCGGCTCGCTCGCGGCCTCTTTCACCAAGCCCACCGGCAACAATTACGGCATTACCTATCACGGCCAGTACCTCTTCGTAGCCGGGACCAGCGGTTTAATTTACACCATACACTGCCCGATCCTCAACGTCGGCATCGCGCCGTCGTCGATGGGCAAAATTAAGGCGATGTACAAGTAACCGAAACTCGGTAAAAAAGAGCCGCCCTTCGGGGCGGCTTTTTTATTTCTGCGTAAACGGCCGCCGAAATCGTTTGACGCCGCGCGCGAATACCCCGTATAATGGCGGGTTATGTTGCGCCGCTTAACCCGGCCCCTTCGCCACGGCGCCCTCTTCGTCTTTTTCCTCGCGTTCCGGGCCCTCGTCGCCGTAACGCCGCGGCGGCTCGCGCTGGCGCTGGCGGCCTTCCTCGGCTGGCTGGCGTACCTCGTGGGCGGCCGCATCCGCGACGGCGCTACGCGCCGCATCGGCGACGTCCTGGGCTGCGACCCCCGGGAAGCGGCGCGCATCTGCCGCCGGATGTACCGCCACTTCGCCCTCGGCTTCGTCGACCTCATAATTTTCGGGGGGTGGCGGCGGCGGTACCTGCCGCGCGTCGTCCGCGTCGAGGGGTTTGAGCACGTCGAGCGCGCGATGGCCGAAGGCCGCGGCGTCGTCGGCGTCACCGGCCACTTCTCCAACTGGGAACTATTGGGCGGCTACGTCGCCCGGCGGTTGGGCGGCATCGCCGTCCTGGCGACGACGGCCTACGACGAGAATTTCGACCGCCTGCTGGTGAACTACCGCCGGCGGCTGGGCGTCCGGACGATATACCGGACCGAGGCCGCGGCGGTTCCGCTCAAGTGGCTCTGCGGCGGCGGCTTCCTGGGCGTCCTCGCGGACCAGGACATTCCGTCGCTGCCGGGGGTGACGGTGGACTTCCTCGGCCGGCCGGCGCGGACGCCCGTCGGCCCGGCGCTCCTCGCCCGGCGGGCCGGCGCGCCCATAATACCGATGTACGTCGTCCGCGAACGCGATAATAATTACCGCGTCGTCGTCGAGGCGCCTTTGCCGGAGTCTACGTCGAAGAAGGTGAAACAAGCGGTGGAGGAGGACACCGCGACCTGGTCGGCGGCGGTGGCGCGGTGGGTACGGCGTTATCCGGAGCAGTGGGTGTGGGTGCACGACCGGTGGCGGCTTCCGGCGGCCGAATAACGTAGGCCGCCGCGTACGCGAATTCTGTAACGGCGGTCGGGGGTATACATACTTAAATATTACGTAATCGTTTAATTCCCTTGACCTTACGTTTAGAATGTGATAGAAATTAACCGGTTAAAAACACATTCTTTAAGGTAATCGCAATCGAGCCGCCGCCTATGAGTACGATAAATAAGGCACGGAGAGGATGTATTTTTGTCTTTGGCGCCGCCGCGCTGTGTCTATTTTCGGCCGGGGCCGCCCGGGCCCTCGTCGACAAGGCGCCGTTTCCCATACTGATAGACCTCGACCGGAACCGCCCCGTCGAGAGCTCGCCGTCGATGGGCGACATAGACGGCGACGGCCGCGACGAGATAGTCATCGCCTGCAAGAACGGCAAGGTCTACGCCTTCGACGGCCGGGGCCAGATCGTGCCCGGCTGGCCCGTCGCGACCGGCGATAGCATAGTAGCGTCGCCCGCCATCGGCGATATAGACGGCGACAAGCGCGCCGAGGTCGTCATCGGCTCCGACGACGGCAACATCTACGCGTTCAACGGCGACGGCACGATGGTCCCCGGGTTCCCGGTGGCGACCGGCAGCACGGTCCGTTCGACGGCCGCCGTCGCGGACGTCGACGGCGACCTGCAGGACGACATCGTAATAGGTTCCTCCGACGGTAAGGTATACGCGCTGTCGGGCAGCGGCACCGCGCTCATGGGGTGGCCGGTGCGGGTGGGCGGCGGCGTGGAGTCGTCGCCCGCGGTCGCGGACGTGGACGGCGACGACCTCCCCGAAATCGCGGTGGGCGCCGACGACGGCAACGTCTACCTCATAGATAACGACGGCAAAATAGTCCCGGGGTGGCCGGTGGAGACGCGCTACTACGTGCGCTCGTCGCCGGCCATCGGCGACATAGACAACGACGGCTCGCTTGAAATAGTCGTCGGCTCGGACGATTTCAACGTATACGCCTGGAACGCCAACGGCACGCTGGTGGCCGGCTGGCCCGTCGTTACCGAGTACAAGATCTCGAAAGCGTCGCCGGCGCTGGCGGACCTGGACGGCGACAAGAAGCTCGACGTCATCGTCGGCTCGGGCGATACGATGTTGTACGCCTGGGACGGGACCGGCTCGCCGCTGCCGGGGTGGCCCGCGCGGACGCTGGGCCGGCTGTACAACTCGTCGCCGTGCGTGGCCGACGTCAACGGCGACGGCAGCCTGGATGTCGTCGTGGGCGGTGAAGACCTGAACCTGTACGTCTTCGACGGCTCGGGGCGGCAGATCGAGGGCTCGCCCATAATGCTGGCGGGGCCGGTGCGGTCGTCGCCCGCGGTGGGCGACGTCGACGGCGACGGCCTGCTCGAGCTGGTGGTGGCCGACACCACCAGCAACCTATACTGCTACGACCTGCGCGGCAGCGCCGCTTTGGGCCGGGGCGCGCGGTGGAGCGAGTTCCACCAGAGCCACTGGAAGGCCGGCGTCTACGGCTACGTGGGCGGCGCGAGCCAGCTCCCCAAATGCGTCGTGCCCAAGATGGAGGGCGAGTACGCCGGCGACCTGTCCATCGAGTACAGGCTCTCCGACCCGCAGCTCGACACCCTCGACATCAGGGTCCTTTACTCCGACGACTGGGGCCATACCTGGCACGAGGCCACGGTCTCCGGCATGACCGACGACCTCGGCCCCCACCGCTACCAGGGCGTCATAATGTGGGATTCAAGCGCCGACCTCAAGGGCCCGCTCGAGAAGGGCGGCGAGCGCGACGCCGACGTGCTGGCCGACGAGTGGCGCGAGTACCGCGAGCAGAAGGACGTTAAGGTCAAGGTAATCCCGGTCGACCCTAACGGCTTCGGCACCGCGGGCGAGACGACCCTCCTCCACGTGGACAACAACGTCCCGCCCGTCGTCACGATCAAGCCGATCGCGGAAGAGGTCTCCCGCGACGTTTACGTGGATTACGAGATAGCGGACCCGGAGCACGACCTGGTGGCCCTCAAGGCCGAGTACAGCCTGGACCGGGGCGTAACGTGGAACGAGGCCGCCGTGGACGGCGCAGTGGCCGACATCCGCTCCAGCCGCTACAAGAGCAGCCTCGCTTGGGAATCGGACAAGGACGCCAAGGGCCTCGACCAGCAGGACGTTATGTTCCGGCTCACGCCCTCGGATAACGACGCGGGCGACGTGGGCGTCATCGCCCAGCTCCACGTGGACAACAACGCCATACCCCAAGTGGCGGTGGAGGATATCGAGGAAGAGGTCGCCGGCGACGTGACCGTCGCGTACGCGTTGTCGGACGAGGAGAGCGACGTGCTGTCGCTCAAGCTGGACTACTCGCTCGACGGCGGCCAGACGTGGAAGGGGGCCACGGTTACGGGCACCACCGCGGCCATCGGCCCGGGTTTGTACGAGGGCGACATCGTCTGGAACTCGCGGGCCGATACGCTGGGCGTGGACAAAACGTCGGTTCAGTTCCGCGTAACGCCCCTCGATAACGACGAAGGTAGAACCGACGCCACAGGCTCTTTCCACCTCGACAACAACGACACGCCGACGGTGGCCATATCGCCGGTGGAGGGCGAACAGTCCGGTCCGGTGGAGATCGTCTTCGACGTGTCGGACCCGGAGGGCGACGCCGTCACGGTCCTGCCGGAGTACTTCGACGAGTTCGACGACAAGTGGAAGATAGCCACCGTTACCGGCAAGCTCTCGGACCTCGAGCCCAGCAAATACGTCGGCAGCTTCGTGTGGGATTCGTACGTAGACATGCTCGGCGTCGACAACGAGCAGACGAAGTTCCGCATCACCGTTTTCGACAACGACGAGGGCGAGCCGGTGGAGGCGGAGCCGTTCCACGTCGACGACAACTCTGCGCCGGCGGTGCTGGTCAACGACATCACGACGGAGCAGGAGGCCGACGTCGTCGTGATGTACACTCTCTCGGACCTCGAGCGCGACACGTTGTCGTTCCGCGCCGAGTACAGCGAGGACGGCGGCGCGACGTGGCAGCCGGCCACCGTTTCCGGTACGACCGCCGCCATCGGCGTCGAGGATTACGTCGGCGAGGTGACGTGGCACTCCGGGCGCGACACGATGAATAAGCACCTCGCCCGGGCGCGCTTCCGCATTATTCCTTCGGACAACGACGAGGGGCGCCCCGGCTTGACGTCGGATTTTGCCGTCGACAACAATAACCCGCCCACGGCCGAGATAGTCCCGCTCGCCGCCGAGCAGACCGGTACGGTCGCCGTGCGGTACCGCCTGCGCGACGACGAGGGCGACTCGCTAGCCATCTTCGGCGAATACTCCAACGACGGCGGCAGGACCTGGACGCCCGCGACCGTTTCCGGCCCGACCGAGGATATAGGGCGCGGCGGTTACGAGGGCGTCGTCGATTGGGACAGCGCCGGCGACGTGCCGGGCGTCGACCAGGAGGACATCCTCTTCCGCATAACGCCGTCCGACCTGGACGTGGGAGAGCCGGGAGTGTCGGCCGCTATCCACGTCGACAACTCCACGCCGCCCTCGGTCGTCGTGGCCACCCCGGACGGCGAGCAGTACGGCGACATCGTAATCGAGTACACCATCGCCGACGACGAGAACGACGTCGTCAACGTCACGGCGGAGTACAGCGAGGACGGCGGCGCGACGTGGCTGACGGCGACGGTGGAGGGGCAGCTCGACGACATCTACTCCTCCGGCTACCTGGGCAGCGTCGTGTGGCGGTCCCAGGATGACCTCGGCGGCACGGACCAGACCGACATCGCTTTCCGCATCGTGCCCGCGGACAACGACGTGGGTACCCCCGGCCGCTCCGAGAACTTCCACCTCGACAACAACGAGATCCCGACCATCAGCGTCGAGACCCCCGCGGGCGAACAGTCGGGCGACATCGAGATCAGCTACCAGCTCGACGACCCCGAGTCCGACGCGTCGCTCATCGTGACCGAATACTCCACCGACGACGGCTTCACCTGGCACGAGGCCACCGTGGCGACGACGACCCGCATGGACCCTACGCGCTACTCGGGCGTCATCATCTGGGACTCCAAGGCCGACTTGCCCGACATCGACCGCGAGGACGTCCGCTTCCGCGTTACGCCCTTCGATAACGACGAGGGCATCTCGGACGTGACCGGTTCCTTCCACCTCGACAACAATACCGCCCCCGCCGTCTCGGTCCCGCCCATCACGGTGGAGTCGGGCGGCGACGTCGAGGTCTCGTTCGGCATCGTCGACGTAGACGCCAGCGACGTGAGCCTCAAGGTCGAGTACTCCACCGACGGCGGCGCGAGCTGGAGCGACGCGACGGTGGCGGGCGGCATCGACAGCCTGACGGCGGGCGAGTACGACGGCGACGTGCTTTGGAATTCGTTCGCCGACTTGCCGGGGGTGGATAGCTCCAACGTGCTGCTCCGGATAACGCCGCTCGATAACGACGCCGGCGAAGCGGTCGTCGTCCGGGATATACACGTCGACAACAACGACCCGCCGCGCGTCGTCCTAACCGACATATACGAAGAGAGACAGGGCGACGTGACGCTCGAGTACAATATAACCGACGCCGAAAACGACGCCGTCAACCTCGACTTCGAGTACTCGACCGACGGCGGCGCCACCTGGCGCAAGCCCACGCTCGATGCGGCGGTAGCGGGTATCTCGCCCAGCGGCTACGCCGGGACCGTCGTCTGGCGTTCGGCCCGGGATATCCAAGGCCTCGACAGCGACGATATCTTGATCCGCGCCAAACCCTCCGACAACGACGTGGGCGCGTGGTTCGAGACGACGGCGTTCCAGGTGGACAACAACGAGCCGCCCGCGGTGGAGGTTATACCGCCCGGCGACGTGGGCCGCGACCAGGTGACGGTCAGCTACCGCGTGGCCGACGCCGAGAGCGACGCCGTCGACCTCTACTGCGAATACTCGATAGACGAGGGCGTGACGTGGGACGAGGCCACCGTCTCGGGCGCGCTGGAGGGCGTGACCCAGGCCGGCTACGCCGGCTCGTTCACCTGGGACGCGCGCGAGGACATCGGCGGCGTCGACTCCGACCGGACCCTCTTCCGCGTAACGCCGTTGGACCGCGACGAGGGCGCGGCCGTCGTCTCGCGGCCTTTCCGCGTCGACGTCAACGAGCCGCCTCGCCTCGAGTTCCGCGAGCTCGAAGGCGAGCAGGGCGACGAGATCGCCATAGACTACGAGCTATTCGACGAGGAGGGCGACCAGCTCGACGTCAAGGTCGAATTCTCGACGGATAACGGCGCCACGTGGCGGCCGGCGACCGTCAGCGGCGACACCTCCGACATATCGCCCATCACGTACGCCAATACCGTGGTTTGGCAAGCGCGGCAAGACCTCGGCGCCGCGGACTCCTCGAGCGTCGCCTTCCGCATTACGCCCTCCGACGCGGACGTCGGCGCGCCGGCCCGGATAACCAACGTCAACGTCGACACCAACAGGCCGCCGTCGGCCGAGGTGGCCGTCGCCGCGACCGACGCCACCGGCGACGTAACGGTGAGTTACGTCATCGCCGACGAGGAGAACGACGCCGTCGACCTCGTCGTGGAGTACAGCGACGACGGCGGCTTCACGTTCAACCCGGCGACGGTTACGCCCGACGTGACGGCGCTGGGGCCGGGCCGGTACCGCGGGTCCTTTACCTGGCTCGCCACCCAGGACGCCGTGGGCGAGGACCTGGCCGACGCCGTAATCAGGATTACGCCCCGCGACAACGACGAGGGCGAGGCCGCGTACTCGACGGCCTTCCGCGTCGACAACAACCGCCTCCCGACCGTTGTGGTGCGCGCGCCGGCCGGCGAGAAGGTGGGCGGCGAGGTGGAGATCGAGTACTCGCTGGCGGACGACGAGGGCGACCGCCTGAGCATCGTCGCCGAGTACTCCACCGACCGCGGCGTTACGTGGAAGCCGGCCACCGTCTTCGGCCTGGCCTCGGACATCGGCCCCGACCGATACGACGGTTCCATCGTATGGTCGTTATTCTCGGACGTCCCGGGGCAGGAGCTTCGAGGCGTCGCGTTCCGCCTAACGCCCTACGACGCGCAGCAGGGAACGCCGGGCACCATCGGCGAGCTCGTCGTGGATACCAACGAGCCGCCGCAAGTAGTCGTGGGCGACGTCATCGCCGAGCAGGAGGGCGACGCCGTCGAGATTGATTACTCGATCATCGACACCGAGGGCGACGCCGTCGACCTCACGTGCGAGTACTCCACCGACGGCGGCACGACGTGGCGACCGGCGACGGTCCTCACCTCGACCTCCGGCATTTCGGAGTCGAGCTACTTCGGCACGCTCAGGTGGGACGCCGCGCGCGACCTGGGCCGCGGCGCCGAGACGGACGTTGTCTTCCGCATTACCGCGGCGGATGCCGACGCCGGCGAAGCCGCCGAGAACAGGCCGTTCCGGGTGGATCTCAACGCCCCGCCCACGGCCTCCCTCACCTCCTATACCGAACAGGAGGACGGCTCCGTCAAGGTCCAATACGGCGTCCGCGACGACGAGAACAACGCCGTGATGTTGCGGGTATACTATTCCGAGGACGGCGGCGGGACGTGGTTCCCGGCGACGGTGGCCGAAGACCTGACGGACCTCTCGCCGGCTGCGTACCAGGGGACCTTCACGTGGGAGCGGCTGCGCGACGTGCCGACGATCGTGCCGGGCTCGAGCATCAAGCTGCGCGCGGTCCCCTACGACGAGGACGAGGGGCGGGAGAGCGACCTCTCGCTCACGCTCACGTCGCCCGGCGGGGAATGACGAAACTCCGTAAACCCGAGGCGGCCTTAAGGCCGCCTTTTTGAAACGAGGTTGCGACATGGCCAAGAGCTTTCTAGTGGGGTTAAAAAGATTCCTCGGCACGATGAAAGAGCAAGGGGAATTGCCCGATAAATATGTACGGCGGTTGGAGCAGGAAATAACGGCGTTAGAACCCCAAGAAGAAAGGTATTTCGACGCCAAACGCGGCGTTTATACCGCCGAGTGGGTGTCGAAGTTAAGTGATCTCCAAGCCGAGATGTTGTTCTATCGTTTTGTTTTTAACGATAAGAATAGGAAGCTGGCCCGTATCTTCAAAATCATCGCGAAGGGCGTATACGAACCGATTGAAGAAGAATTCGCGGACGAGATTAGGGAACTCGTTATTTACAGTTACGTCTCGGCGTCGAGGGAATACGGGTTGCTCGACGAGATATTTCACGACGCGGACCAGCTACGACAGAAACCGTTGTTTCGGCGCGAGGTTTACGATAAATTCTTCATCGAATACCTATATGATAACCTGAAGGAAATCGCGCTCGACGTCCTCGAATTCCGGAAGGTAGGGTTGAACCCGGAGGAAAAGGATAAGTTGAGCGCGGCCGTCGATAAGTTTAAGCAGGAGCACCCGAAGGAAGAATACCTTACGAGCCTCGTACCCCTGAATAATGCGTAAGGTTTTCGCGGATACGGGGTTTTTCGTCGTCTTAGCAAACAAGAACGACCCCCGGTACAAGACGGCGTGGGATTATAAGGAATACTTCGTGGGGGAAGGTTATTCCTTTGTTTATACGGATTTGATTTTCGCCGAAGTTATTAGGCCGGGGAGGCATCGTTTAGATTGGCGCCTATGCGCGGGAATTGGGGCCGAAATATTATCCAGCGAGGAATACGAACTTGTTAGAAGCGTTACCTACGAAGCAGGAGCGTGGAACGATATTTTCTTGAAATACGACGACAAAGAATTTTCGTTTTGTGATTGCGTTAGCTTCGCCGTAATGAAAGATTTAGGTATTAAAGAAGTAATGACGACCGATCAGGACTTCGATAGGGTTAACTTGAAGTTTGAACCGGTTTATTTACTTCCGGACGGTTAATCCTGGGCGGCCCGTTTCCGGCCGCTTTTTTTAGCGTTTTTCCTATCCAGAGCACCTATGCTCGCCGCCGCACTCGAGATAAGCGTCCAGTGTCCCAAGTGCGACGCGCCGGTGCCGCTAAGCGGGCCGCTGCTGCGCGTCCACTGCGACAAGTGCCAGGCCGACGTCGAGCTGAAGCCGCTGGGGCGAACGTCGCCGGATATCGTCAAAATGTACGAACGAGCCGAGTCCCAAGGCCAACCCACCGAATAGGAGTAATTTATGCTGTATGGCGTCTTCGAAGTCAACATCAAGTGCCCGAAGTGCGACGGGCCGGTGCCGCTCAACGGCCCGTGGGAAGTAGCGCACTGCGACCGCTGCCAGGCCGACGTCGACATCCCTCACGACTACTGGCTCGACATCTTCCGGGACACCGACGGCGAGATGCGCTCCGGCGAGACGGGGGAAGGCGAGGGGGCCAATTCGCAGATCTTCGGCACGTTCCACACGACGATGATGTACGGCCGCATGAAGCCGTACTGCCCGGAGTGCAAGACGGAGTTACCGGTGGACCCGGCAAAGGCGCCGTACGTCCACAAGTGCCCGGGGTGCGGCCGCGACATGCCGGTCGTGCCGGTCCCGGCGGGGCTCAAGGAGGCGTACCCGCCGGCGGCGATAGTGGTGGGCGGCTCGCTGCAGGGCAAGGAGGAGGGGGGCGAGGAGGCGCCGGCCGAGCCGATAGCGTTCAGCTGCATCAAGTGCGGCGGCGCGTTGATGGTGGACGGCACGGAGCGCGTCGTGCCGTGCGAGTTCTGCGGCGTCAAGGTGTACCTGCCGGACGACCTCTGGCTCCGGATGCACCCGGCGAAGGTCAAGGAGCGCTGGCGCATCGGCTTCGACGAGAAAGTCGAACGGCCCAAGGGCGAGGACGAGTAGCGGGTTTTCATAACCGCGGGGCTGCCCCGAGCGTTTGACGTTGACGAGCCGCGTTTTTCGTGGTAATTTATCAGCCGCGGAGAGGTGGCCGAGCTGGCTGAAGGCGAGCGCCTGCTAAGCGCTTGTAGTGGCTCAAACCGCTACCGCGGGTTCGAATCCCGCCCTCTCCGCCATTCCTAAAAGTACAAACGAGGCGCTATGCAGCGCCTCTTTTTTATGTTATTGGTAAGGGCTCAAGGTTTGGATATGACGACGATTAAGATATTGTCCTGGAACGTGAACGGCCTGCGGGCCGCGTATAAGAAGGGCTTCCTGGAGTGGGTTCTGCGCGAGCGGCCCGATATATTATGTCTTCAGGAGACCAAGGCCGCGCCGGAACAACTCCCGGCCGAATTAATAGAGGTGGCGGGATACCGGGCGTATTTCGCCTCGGCCGAGCGGAAGGGCTACAGCGGCGTCGCGCTCTATACCCGCCTCGAGCCTGATGAAATCAAAGCGGGCTTCGGCTTTAAAAGGTTCGACGTCGAGGGCCGGACGCAGGTCGCCGACTTCGGCGACTTCCGGTTGTTCAACGTATATTTCCCCAACGGCAAGGCGTCGGCGGAGCGGCTGCGGTACAAGATGGCGTTCTACGGCGCGTTCCTCGAGTACGTGGATGAATTGAAGGCGAAGGGCGAACGGATCGTCGTGTGCGGCGACGTCAATACCGCCCACAAGGAGATCGACCTGGCGCGGCCAAAGGAGAACGAGAAGGTCTCGGGCTTCCTTCCCCGGGAGCGCGCATGGCTCGACGAGTTCGTAAGCCGGGGCTTCGTCGACACGTTTCGGATGTTCAACCGGGAGCCGGGGCAGTATACCTGGTGGGACCTAAAAACGCGCGCCCGCGAGCGGAACGTCGGCTGGCGCATCGATTACTTCTTCGTGAGCGGGAACTTCAAGAAGAACGTCAAGGCCGCGTACATAATGCCGGAGGTTACGGGCTCGGACCATTGCCCCATAGGCGTAGAGGTGGCCGTGTGATGCAAACCAGATTGTGCGTATACGCCGTCGGCGGGTGGCTGGTTTTGACCTTATTGGCCATCCGCAACGGCGTGCTCCGGAAAGCCCACGAGCCGGTCCCGGTAGAGGAAGCGTAGCAAGCCGTCGCGGTTAACGCGGGAGGAAACGTGGTCGTTTGGTTACAATTTATCGCCTGCACCGCCGTCATCGTCTACGCCGGCTCGAGGTTGTCGAAGTACGGCGACATCATAGCCGAGAAGACGGGCCTCGGCCGCCTGTGGATCGGCGCGCTGCTCCTGGCGGCGGTGACTTCCTTGCCGGAGCTGGTGTCGGGGGCCGCGGCCGTCACGATATTCGATTTGCCCGATATAGCCGTAGGCGGCGTTCTCGGCAGCTGCATGTTCAACCTCCTCATCCTGTCGCTGATCGACGCCATGACGGGGCGGAAGCCGATATACACGGGCGTGAACGAAGGCCACGTTTTATCCGCGGGCTTCGGCGTCCTGTTGTTGGGTTTGATCGTCGTCAACATATACGTGGGGGGGGCGTTTCCGTCGGTCGGTTGGGTATGCGTCTTCAGCTTCGTATACTTCGCGCTGTACGTCGTCGCCATGCGCGTCTTATTTCTGTACAATAAAAGGCGCATTGCCGCGGTCGTCAAGGAGATGGCCGAGGAACTCCGCTACCGGGACGTGACGGCGGCGCGGGCGTACTCGCTGTTTGCCGTCAACGCCGTCGTGATTGTCGCCGCCGCGGCCTTCCTGCCGCACCTGGGCGAACGGATCGCCGCCATGACCGGCTTAGGTCAGACCTTCGTGGGGAGCTTCTTCATCGCGTTCTCGACGTCGCTGCCGGAGCTGGTCGTCACCATCGCGGCGATTCGGCTGGGCGCGGTGGACCTGGCGTTGGGCAACCTCTTCGGCAGCAACCTCTTCAACATAGCGGTGTTGGCTATAGAGGACTTCCTGTACGTCGAGGGCCCCCTGTTGGCCCGGGCTTCGGACGTCCACGTCGTGACCGCGGGCGTGGCGATAGCGATGACGGCGACCGCCATCGTGGGCCTGACGTACCGGACCATCAAGCGCCCCTTCTTCCTGGCCTGGGATTCGATGGGCATCCTGGGGCTCTATTTCATAGGCCACGTAATCCTATACGTGTTGAGGTGAATTGGATTAAGTCCGCGGCGCTCAAGGCCTCCCGCGTCGCCGGCTCGATGGTAACGGGTAATCGAGGAATCGCGCAACTTGAATAGGAAGAAACTATTCAGGGTAGGCTTGGCCGCGTCGGCCGTCGTCGCGGCGCTGGCCTATTTTTTCGTCGTCGTCCCGCGTATTATATACGCGTCCGCCGGCGTAAGGACGAAAACGGTGTCCCTCGATTTCGGCGACCTCGACGGCGCCGTCGTAGTCGACGTCGGGAAGGGGTGCGAGAACCTCTACCTCGAGCCGGCCTCGCGCCGGGCGTACGTCACCGACGGCTGGGGAAACGTTCACCTCGTCGACGGGCCGTCGCGGGAGGCGTTGCGGGTGGTGAAGTCGGCGAAGGTGGGCGACGGGAAGGCGTGCGGTATCGACCGGGGCCCGGGCGGCTTCCTCTACGTCGCCGCCTGTGACGACGACTGGCTCGGCCGCGGAGGCGGAATATTCAAGGTCGACAGGGGGCTGGAGAGCGCGGAAAAAATCGCGGGTGACTACCCGGGCCTGAACGGCCTGGCTTTGGACGGCCGCGGCGACCTGTACTTCGCCGCCGGCAATATGAGTTTCGTGAACGGCAAGGGCGCGATTTACGAAATGAGGAGGCGGACGGGCGGCGACTACGGCAAGCCGCGGATATTTTTGCCCGACCTGCGTTGCGTCGACGGCATGTATTACGACGCCCGGGCGGACCGTATACGTTTTACCGAAACTTTTTGCGGCGTGTCGACGTTTAAGCCCGGGTTTATGGCCGTGACGTGCGTATTGGGTAAGACTGCGGCCTTCGATTTCTGCGACGACCTGTGTACGGACGCGAGCGGCAATTATTGGCTCGCGGACCCGGGCGGTTTCTTAAAGTGTTATAACGCCGAGAAGCGGGAGCTCACGAGGTACAAGATAAAGGGTTGCGGCAGGCCGTCGTCGTGCCGCATCCGCCTCGAGGACGGCGAAGAAATTATATACGTTACCGAGTTGAAAAGGAGCCGCGGCTTCGTGGGTTATCTATCTAAAAAATGCGACGGCCGCGGCGTCGTCGTGATACCGCTGAAAGCGCTGCGCGAATTGGGGGAGCGCGGATGACGGCCGGAACAATTAAAATAACGACGGCCGCGCCGGACGAAGAGTTGGCGCTGTTCCACGAGCTTTTCCTCGACTACGCCGCCTCGCTCGGCTACGAGCGGATGCGGCTCGACACGGTCCCCGCGATGAAGGAGGCGAGCGCGCTTTATCGCGCGATGGGGTTCCGCGAGACAGAGCCTTATTGCGAGAACCCCATAGAAGGCGCGACGTACATGGAGTTGACGTTGTGACGACGACCCGGGCCGCAACCGAGCTGATTCGCGCGCGTTCGTCGTGGCGCAGCTACGACGGCCGGGCGCTCGAGCCCCGGGACCGCGCGCGCCTCGAGGAGTTCATCGCCGCGCTCGAGGCCGGGCCGTTCGGCGGCCGCGTTCGCCTCCAGCTCGTGGAACCCTCCTCCGGCGACCGCGCCGAGCTGAAGAAACTCGGGACGTACGGGATGGTTAAGGGCGCGCGGACGTTCCTCGCCGGCGCGGTAACCCAGGGCCCGATGGACATGGAGGACTACGGCTGCGCCTTCGAGCGCGTCGTCTTAAAGGCCACGGCCCTCGAGCTGGGGACCTGCTGGCTCGGCGCGTCGTTCAACCGCTCCGGCTTCGCCGCCAAAATAAACCTGGCCCAGGGCGAAATCCTGCCGGCGGTCAGCCCGGTGGGGTACGTCGCCTCTTCAAGGACGTTCGTGGACGCTACCACGCGCTTCTTCGCCCGGGCCAAGAAGCGCAAGCCGTGGGAGGAGCTCTTCTTCGACGGCGACTTCTCGACGCCGCTCTCGCCCCAGGCCGCGGGCCCCTACGCCGAAATTTTAGAAATGGTGCGGCTGGGACCGTCGGCCTCCAACCGCCAACCGTGGCGCATCGTGAAGGAGCGAGGCGAGGGCGTCTTGCACCTCTTCCTGCGCCGGACCCGGGGCTACAACAGCCGCCTTATCAACGTCCCGGGCGGTGACCTCCAGCGCCTCGATATGGGGATAGCGTGTTGCCACGTCGAGCTTGCGGCTCGAGAGCTCGAGCTGGTGGGGAAGTGGGAGGTGCTCGAGCCGCCGCCTCGACTCGAGCTCCCCGAGCGGACGTCGTACGTGGCGAGTTGGCGAGAGGCGTAGGCGGGAATATATATGGACTTTGCCCGGGAGATGCATCCCGTCCTCCAGACGCTGGTCGCGACGTGCTTCACGTGGGCGGCGACCGGGCTCGGGGCCGCGGCCGTATTCACTGCTAAGACGGTGAACCGGCGCGTCCTCGACGGCATGTTGGGTTTCGCCGCCGGCGTTATGGTGGCGGCCAGCTTCTGGTCGCTGTTGGCCCCGGCCATCGAGATGTCGGCGGGGGGACGTTTGCCGGTCTGGCTTCCGGCGGCGGTGGGTTTCCTCGCCGGCGGCCTGTTCTTGGCGGTCGTCGACCGGATAATACCGCACCTTCATATCGGCTTCCGCCGCGAAGAGGCCGAGGGGATACCGACGAGCTGGCAGCGGAGCACGCTGCTCGTCCTCGCGATAACGCTGCACAACATCCCCGAGGGGTTGGCGGTGGGGGTAGCGTTCGGCGCGGCCGCGGCCGGTTTTCCGACGGCCTCGTTCGGCGGCGCCGTCGCGCTGGCCGCCGGCATCGCCATCCAGAATTTCCCGGAGGGGCTCGCGGTCTCGATGCCGTTGCGGCGCGAGGGGGTGTCGCGGCTCAAGAGCTTCTGGTACGGCCAGCTTTCCGGGTTAGTCGAGCCGATAGCCGGCGTCGCGGGGGCTGCGGCCGTATTCCTCGCCCGGCCTCTGCTGCCGTACGCGCTGGGTTTCGCCGCGGGGGCTATGATCTTCGTCGTGGTGGAGGAGGTCGTGCCAGAGTCGCAGCGCGGCGGCAACACCGACCTCGCGACGGGGGGTGCGATGCTCGGCTTCGTCGTAATGATGGTCCTCGACGTGGCGTTCGGGTAAATATATCCTTGACA
>JAUWLW010000026.1 GCA_030613505.1 Candidatus Zixiibacteriota bacterium | reverse complement strand
GTCTGCGCGGAAGCCACCGCCGCGGGAACGGGCGTCGGCCCGGGGGTCATTAAGTATTTTTTAACCATGGCTGGTAACCTCGGTTGACCTTCGGCGGGTTGCCGGACGGCAAGTATAGAATATCGTTATGAAAATCACAAGTTTTTTACGCGCCGTTGCGGTCCTCTCGCCTCCGCCGCGGGCGGCTTTTCGTTTTTTGCCCCGGGTCTAGGGCCCGCGGCCCGTTATGGCGGCTAGGCGCCGGCGGGCCTCGGCGTTGCCGGGAGCGAACTCCAGGCCCCGGCGGTAGGCCGCGGCGGCGGCGGCTAAGTCGCCTCGCACCTCGTACACCAACGCCATGTTGAAGTACGCGTTCGCGTAACCGGGGTTGAGCGCCGCCGCCCGCTCGAGCGTGCGGAGCGCGCCGTCGCCGTCGCGCCGCGCCAGTAGGACGATGCCGTAGTTGACCAGCGCCGGTACGTTGTCCGGGTCGCGCGCCAGCGCGCCGCCTATGAAGCGCTCGGCCTCCGCGTATCGGTCTTGGTATAAGAGTAGCGTGCCGTAGCTGTTCAACGTGTCCGGGTTGTCGGGGGTAAGTTTGAGCGCCTGGTCCAGCGCGCGCTCGGCGGCGGGTACGTTATTCAATCTTATATAGGCCAGGCCGAGGTTGTTCCACGAGAAGGCGTCCTCCGGCGCGACGGCGACGGCCTTCTCGTACGCTTTGGCCGCGGCGCGGTCGTCCCCCAATGACGCGTACGCGCCGCCGAGATGATGGTGGGAGTACGCTTCGGATATCTTGACGTTGGCGGGGGGCGGCCAATAGGCCGCGACGTAGCCGGCGATTACTACCGCCGCGCCCACGGCGATCTTCCACTTCGTCCGGCTCCGGGCCGCCTCGACGAGACCCACGACGCCTACCGCGGCGAAGACCGCCAGCAGCGGAAAGGCCGGGAACCGGTACCGCCCCGTTACGAAGAATAGCGTGGCGAGCGAACCGAGGTATACGACGGCCAACGCCAGCGTCGGCCGGAACTTGCGCCGCGACGCCGCCAGTACGGCGCCCGCCAGCGCCCACGGGAATATTATGCCCCACGTGAAGGGCAAGATTTTCAACACCCCGCTCCGCGGCCTGAAGAAGTTGAAGTCCATGTGGTTCGGGATCTCGTACGCGCCGGCGACGAGGCGGAGGCGCCGGCCTACTTTCGTCAAATAATCCCCCGGCTGCGTGACGACGTACGTCGCGGCCTCGCGGGTGAAGAACGCCGACACCTCGGACGGCTTGAGCGGCCGGCCCAGCTTCTCCTCCGCGTACGCGGTGGACGACGCCTCTAGGTGCGCGGGCCAGGGCCCGGGCGCCTTGAACGTCCCGTTGGCCTGGGGGTTGTTGCCGATGAAGAGGTTGACGCCGCCGTTGGAGGAGATGAGGACGACGTCGCGCCCCACGACGTAGTTGCGGACGGCGCAGGGGGCGACCACCAGCGCGGCGGCGGCGACGAGCGCGGCGACGTACTTGCCCCGCGCGAGGCGGGACGTCCCCTCCGCCAGGAACCATATGACCAGCGCCGCCGGCAGCAGGAGCAGCAGGTAGTTGGGCCGGGCCAATGCGCCCACGGCTATCAGCGCGCCCGCGGCGGCCGCGCGGCCCGGCGACCAACGCGTCGTCGACGCCAGCAGCGCCACTCCCGCGAGGACCGCCGGCAATAAAAAATCCATGAGGAGCTCGCCGTCGTAGAAGACGGCCGCGGGCGATAGCGCGTAGACGAGGCCCGCGACGACGCCGGCCGCCGTACCGGCCAGCCGCTTGCCGAGCAGGAAGACAAGCGCCGCGGTCGCGACGGATGCCAGCAGCTGGAGGAACGCTACGACGCGGAAGTCGGCGAAGCCCCCCCGCGTGACGGCCTTGACGGCCGCGATGAAGTACGGGTACGCCGGGCTGGAGTGGAAGTAGACGCCGCGGCCCAGGAGCTCGCCCGCCAAAATGGTTTGCGCCCGGCGGGCGTATTCCACCGTATCGCCGGTCGCGGCGTAGAAGAGCGGGAAGTCGCAGATTCCGACGAAGTAGAGCAGCCGGACGGCGAGCGCGGCCGCGACCACCGCGGCCAGGGGCAGGTATCGACGCAGCGCAGCTTTCACGACGCGTCGAGTATAAAATATTAAGCCGCCGGTAACAACCCGGGCCGCGAATAAAAAAACCGGCTTGCGCCGGTTTTTTTGGGCCGGTTGCGGCCTCTACTTTTTTTCGTCCTTTAACATTTTGGCGCGGCTCTTTACGACCTCGTCGATGATGCCGTACGCGACAGCCTCTTCGGGCGTCATGAAGTAGTCGCGGTCCGTATCGCGCTCGACGGTGGCGAGGTCCTGGCCCGTGTGCTTGGCGAGGATATCGTTGAGCAGCTGTTTGAGCCGCAGAATTTCTTTGGCGTGTATGTCGATATCGGAGGCCTGGCCCTTGAAGCCGCCGGCGAGCTGGTGGAGGAGAATGGTCGAGTTGGGGAGGGCGAAGCGTTTGCCTTTGGTGCCGGCGGCGAGGATGACCGCGGCCATGCTGGCGGCCATACCCAGGCAGTACGTCGCGACGTCGGAGCGGATAAACTGCATCGTGTCGTAGATGGCGAAGCCCGCCGATACCGCGCCGCCGGGCGAGTTTATGTACAGCAGGACGTCGCGCTCCGGGTCCTCCTTCTCCAGGTAGAGAAGTTGCGCGATGACGAGGTTGGCGACGTCGTCGTCGACGGGCGCGCCGATGAAGATGACGTGGTCCTTGAGGAGGCGGGAGTAGATGTCGTACTGGCGCTCGCCCCGGGCCGTCTGTTCGACTACCCATGGAATGAGGGTCACGGCTTACCTCCGGCGTAAAGGCCGGCCGAAGCGGCCGGCCGTAAGGCTGTTTCCTTTTGGAGGTGAGGGGATTCGAACCCCTGACCTTCTGCATGCCATGCAGACGCGCTTCCAGCTGCGCCACACCCCCGCGGTTCGTGAATGATAGACGAAATCGCGGCCTAAGTCAAGGGGAAAGGCGCGGCCCCCCGGCCGCCGTTGATTTATAGCTCCGCGCGTGTTATATTTTTTACAAGTTTAAAAGCCTATGGCGGTTCGCAAGAAAGACCGGAGCCCGTACGTGCGGGAGAACGTGCTGGCGCTCAGAAGGCGCCGGCGTTTCGTCGAGGTTTACTTCGTCGTGGCGCTGTCCCTCGTCGCCGTCGTCCTCATCCTCCACACGCTCTTCGTCATAGGCCGGCTGCGGCGCGAGTTCCGCGTCACCAGCAACGCCTACGCCACCTTCCAAACGCTCTTGGCCTCCGACCTCCAGGACCCGGGGATGGAGGAAGTCATCATCCTGCTGGCGCAGGATATCGGCGGCACGATGAATTTCCCCACCGTCGCCACCGACGCCCGGGGAACGCCCCAGGTGTGGTGGCCCGGCTTCAACGAGCGGCTGGGGGCCGACCCGGACGAGAACCTCGAGCTCGTCAAGGGCTTCGCCGCCGACCTCGACCGCCGCAACGACCCCATACCTATAATCCGCTACGAGGTCGACGCCGACACCGGCCGGCCCGCGGACCGCCTCTTCGGCCGGTTCCACTACGGCGAGCCGCGGACCATCCGCCTGCTGTACTGGGTGCCGGCGTTGGAGCTGGTCCTCATCGTCGCGTTCGCCTTTACGGGCGCGTTGGCCTACCGGCGGCTGAAGAGGACCGAGCAGCAGGCCATCTGGGCCGGGATGGCGCGCGAGACGGCGCACCAGCTCGGGACCCCAGTCACTTCCCTCATCGGCTGGCTCGAGCACCTGCGCGAGCGGGCGGGCGACGACGAAGCGCTGCGCGAGCCCATTGACGAGATGGCCGAGGACATTAAGCGCCTCGGGAAGGTGGCCGCTCGCTTCCAGGAGATAGGCGCTCCGGTGCGATTGCCGGAGGGCGACGTCGTGCCGTTGGTGGAGCGGGCGCTGGCGTACGGTCGACGCCGCTCGCCGGCCCAGGCCGAGATAACGTTCGAGGCCGTAACGCCCGCGAAGGTGCTGGTCCCCCATAGTCTCATCTTGATGGAGTGGGTGGTGGAGAACTTCGTCAAAAACGCCGTCGACGCGACCAAGGGCCTGCCGCCCGGGCAGGGCCGCATCGTCGTAGAGGTACGGGAGGATAAAGACTCCGTCGCCGTAGCCGTAACCGACAACGGCGTCGGCATAGACCCGGCGGAGATGGGTCTGATATTCACGCCCGGATACAGCACCAAAGAGAAAGGGTGGGGTTTGGGCCTTTCCCTCGTGAAGCGGATCGTGGAAGAGGTTCATCACGGCCGGCTCGAGGTTCGCAGCGAGCCGGGCAAGGGGTCTACCTTCACCGCCCACGTGCCGCGAAGGTCGCGGAAAAGGGGAGAAAGTTAGATGCGGATACGGAAACGGACTATCGCCGCTTGGGGCGCGTCGGCACTCTTGGCCGCGCTCGCGCTTGGGCTTTTGTTTTCCTGCGGCGCGCCCCCCGCCGGCGAAGGGGAGTTCACGCTCATCGCCGACAGCCTGGGCGAGGTCCCGATGCACCCCGACGCGCTCAAGTTGGATAACCTCGCGTTCGCGTTCGACGGCTCGATGGAGACGCGGTGGACGACGGTGGCGCATATGGAACCCGGTTTCTTCGTCGAGCTGCGGTTCGACCGTCCCCGCGAGGTCGCGGGCCTGGTGCTGAACGCCAAGCCGGTGCCCAACGACTTCCCGCGCGGCTTCGTCGTCGAGGTATCGCGCGACGGGAGCGATTGGGAGGAGGCCGCCGCGGGCGGGCCCGACGCGACGAAGAAAGGCGTTACGACCATAAACTTCGACCATCCGCGCGAGGTGCGCCACGTGCTGGTGACATTGAACAAGGCCGCTCCTTACTGGTGGTCGATCTACGAATTGGAAGTCAAATACGCCGAGTAGCGATATGCCGATTTTGACGCGCGGGCGCGATTTCGCCGCCTCCTTCGGGGGGCGGTTTGGCCGGGGGGCGGCCCCTACCGAGAGGGCGTTGGTGGCCGCGCTCTTGGTCTTCGCGTTCGTATTCTTGTTGAGCAATTATAATTTCTTCGCGGCGCCGCCGCCGGATTTCTTGTCTTTTCGGGCGGCCGCCGTCAGCCTGGCGCAACTCGAGCTTCCCGCGTCGTTCAAGCGCGCGCCCGTCTACCCGGCGGCGATGGCCCTGGTGCGACTCGTCGCGCCCGGGCCCGACCCCTTCCTTACCGCGGCGAGCGTCGTCAATATCTTCGCGGCGCTCGCCGTCTTGGCGTTGGCCTATTATTGGACCAGGCCGCGGCTCGGACGGTGGGCGCTGTTGGCCGTGGCGTTGGTAGCGACGTCGTCGCAGTTCCCGTTGTTGGCGGCTTTGCCCTTATGCGAGATGGCGTACGTGGCCTTGATACTCGCGGCGGTAGCGACGGCGGGGCGCGGGAGCGGGTGGGCGTATTTGTGGGCCGGCGCGGCGGCCGCGACAAGATATGAAGCGTTGGCGTTGATACCGCTGGTCGCGCTGTGCGACGTCTTGCACTGGCGTCGCCGGCCGCGGTTAATATTTTACGCGTTACTGGCCGTCTTGCCGGCGGGTGCGTGGCTGCTGGTCGGTTATGCGCGCACCGGGTTGCTAAATCCGTACGTGGAGGAGATTTGGGCCCTGGGCACGGGCGGGTGGGCTTTCCCGCGCGCGCTCGTGGCATCTTTTTACGAGCCGGCGCGGCCCGGGTCATGGGTCGTTACGGCCTTATTCGCCGCCGTCGCCGCCATCGGCTGCGTAAAGCTCGCCGCGCGAGGCAGCCCCGGCGAACGGGCGTATCTCGGTTTCGCCGTCGTTTATACGTTGGTGCACGTCGTCTTCCCCTTTAGTTTCCAGCGCTTCGTATTCCCGGTATGGCCCATATTAGTGTTGGCGTTTTTGGAGGGGGGCAAGGTTCTATGGGCCGCGGGGGGGAAGTTGCGCTTGGGCAGGTGGTGGTACGCCGCGGCGGCCGTCGCGTGCGGCGCTTTTGTCGCGGCGCTCGGGTGGCGCCTCGCGACCTGGCGCGGCGGGTCGCCCGGGACGCTATTTTTCGCGGGCCTGGTGCCGCTGGCGGGCCTCGCGGCGTGCGCGGCATGGGGAGTGGCGGGCGCGCGGCTCGAGCCCCGCCGATGGGCTTTGGCGGCCGCGGCGCTGGTCGCCATCGGGTTGTTCGCCGACGGCAACTTCCGCGCGTACGTCGACGAACGGGAGGCCATAAAGTACCACCGGGCGTCGGTCAAGGAGGCGGCGTTGTGGCTGGCTCGCGCCGCCGGGCGCAACGACGTAGTAATCGCGGCGGACCCGTACCTATTCGGTTATTACTTCGGCCCGGCGGGGCCCGCGGCACGGCCGCCGGCTTCTTTTCGGACCGCGGACTTCGCGCTGTTTACGGCCCGCGCCCGGCGCGCCGGCGTGACGTACGTTTGCTACGACAGCGTCACGGGCCGAGACCCCGGCGGTTATTTCGCCGCGGCCGCGGGAGCCGGCGTCCTGCAGCCGCTCAGCGCGGGCCGCGACCTGGGCCGGTACTATTTCGTCGCGAAGGTCGAATCGCCCGGCGAGTACGTGTACATCTACCGGCTGGCCGCGGAGCCGGCGGGGTGGAAGCCCGCCGGGTGGGATAAAAAGCTGGAGGAGTGACGAAACCCGTCGGGGGTGAGGGGTTATGCTTCCGTCGCGTTATCGGGGTAAAATCTTATTCTTTACGTACGTCGCGGTCGCCGCGACCTACGTCGCGTTCTTCTGGGGCTTCAAGTACGTCCCGACGCAGGACGGGCCGGTGCACCTCTCGACGGCCGTCGTCCTCAAGTCCTTGCTCGCCGGCGATTCCCTTTATACTGATTATTACGAGCTCAACCTCACGCCCGCGCCCTATTGGGCCTACCACGGCGTGACGGTGCCGCTGCTCGCGGCGTTCCGGCCGTTAGTCGCCGAGAAGATTTTCCTGTCCCTGTACGTGATCGCCTTCGCCGCGGCGGCGTGGTATTTTACGAAGGCGGTGGCAGGGAGGGCTTCCGCGCTCGGCCTGTTGTTTTTGGTGGCCGCGACCTCGTACCCTTTCCAGATGGGCTTTTTCAACTTCATGGTGGGTTTGCCGGCGTTTTTGTTGACGACGGCCTTCTTCTGGTCGCGGCGCGAGAGGGCCGATTGGCGCTTCTGGGCGGTCCTCAACCTTTTGGTGGCGGCCTGTTATTTCACCCATTTCATAGCGGCGGGAGCCGCCATTATTTCGATTTGGGTCATGAGTTTATGGCTGGCGGCCACGGCGCCGGGAGGGAGGCGTTTCCTGCGGGGGCCTTTGTATCTCGCTCCGTCCTATATCCTCCCGGCGTACTATTTAATTACGACGCCGAAGGGGCGCGAGTACGATTACAATCCGTTGGGTTTGCTCGCGCGGGAGCTGTTCTCGAGCCGGGTCTTCGTCTCCTTCGGGCCGGCGCAGGAGGCGGTGGCATGGGCGGTGACGGCGCTGGTCTTGCTTCTTTTGGCCGCGGCCATCGCGGGACGGTTGCGCGGCTCCGGCCGCCGGTTGCGGCCTTCGGATTCGTTCGCCGCTTTGGCGGGCGTCTTCGTCGTCATTTACTTCGCCGCGCCGTGTACGACGCCACCGGGCGTATTTTGCATATCGGAGCGAATGGCGTTATTCTTGTTTTTATTAATTACGCCGTGGCTTGCCCTCAACGTGCCGCGTTTGTTGATGCGGCCCGCGGCCGGCGTCGCCGTCGCCTTGGCGGTGGCCAATCTAATTCCTCTGGGCCGGTACTACGCCGCCGAGAACGCCAAGCTGAAGGTCTTCAATTCGGGTTGCTGCGTCGTGGCGCGCGGGGGGGCGCTGCTGCCGCTGATCAAAGAACGCCGGGCGCGGAGCTGGCGCATCGAGGTTTTACGTAACGCGGTGGCTTATTACGTCGTCTCGAACGGCGGTTGTAACTTAATCGACTTCGGCGCCAATATGCCGCATTTCCCCATAAAGTACGCGCCCGGCGTCGAGTCGCCGCCGTCCTTGGGTAAGTTCGCCGGCCTGCGCGTATACGACGTCGAGGCCGAGCGTCCCGCCGCCGACTACGTCTTCGCGTACGACATGAACCCGTTTCTGGCGGAGGTCCGGCCCCTCCTCGAGCGGTACCGGCCGGTTCACTTTAAGGATAAACTCATAATATTCGAGCGCGTGGCGGGCCGCGCCGGCGAGGGCGCGACGCCGAGGGCGGGAGATTGAAATGTCGTCGTCGACGGGCCGCGGCTCAAAGTTTTCCGGATTAAAGCCGCCTACAGCAAAACCGGCCGCCCGTAGGCGGCCGGCTCCACATATTTCATTATTACGGCGGTGCGTTCTTTTTGCGTCGTCGTGTTTACTCTCGTTAGCGAGAAAAACGGATCGGTCGCCCGGCCTCAGAGCCGGCGCCGGCTACTCTATACCGGTCAAGTACGCGCCGTAAACGGTGGCGCGCAGCTTGGCCTGGTCGACCTCGTAGACGATTAAATAGGTCGTATCCTCGGCGCGGTAAGCTTGTTTAAAGGCTTCGCCGCCGTAGTCGACGCGTATGATGGTCAGTTTGTCCTCCGACACGTCCGTAGGCACTTTCTTCAGGCCCGTGTAACCTTTGTACCACAAGGCCGTCAAACCCGGGCGGAGCGGCAGCACGATCGGCTCGACGACGACGAACCGGACGTCGTAATTGGCCAAGACGGCGAGGATCTCGCGAACGCCGCCCACGGGCCAATAGAGCGTGGGCCGGTCGTATTGGTACAGGAGTTGGATGACGCGCGGCCAGGTGACGACGACCTCGTCGGGTTTGGTGTGTTCGTTGAGCCACGTTGCGACTTCGGCGAGGCGTTTATATTCGACCCGGTCGTCCTGCCGGAGCGTTCTAGCGAGCGGCTTGACGAAAGGCAGCAATAATATGACGACCAACGCGGCCGTGATCCAACGCCGCCGCCGTTTGAACAGGCCCGCGACCCGTATTGCCCCCGCGAGGCCGAGGGGGATGGCCAGCAGGTAGAACGGCGTGAAGTAGCGGAAGAGCCCCCAACCGTAAACGGCGAAGCCCAGGATGGAGGCCAGGAGGGCGAGCGCCGGGAAGAGGAGCGCGCGCCGGCGCCGGAGTAGCGGGACGGCGACCGCGGCCAGTAAGACGAAAGCGACGAACGGCGCGCCTTTGAACGGCTCGCCCGTGCCGAGGTTGCCGAGCAGGAACGGTTCGATCGCCCGCCACAACCCCCGGACGTACCGGCCCAGTAGGCCGAAGAAATCGTACGAAGCGAAGAAGCCGGCCCACGTCGGTACGTGCCTTTTGACCGCCCACACTTGTTCCAGGTTGGGCGCGATTATGAAGTACTTGGCCTGAGAGTAGAACGGGTCGCCGAAGACGCGGGCGTTTCGTATCAACCACGGCACCGCCGCGACGGCGAAGGCCAGCAGCGCCAGCGCCGCCGGCGTGAAGGCTCTCCGCCGGTAGGCCACGAACAGCGCCACCAGGTACGCGACTAGTAGCAGCGCGCCGTTCAGCTGGCACAGGTACGAGAGGCTTAAAAGTACGCCCACGATAATGGGTCTAACGAGGGAAGGGCGCTCGCGCTCGAAGTCGCCCGCTACCGCGATGGCGGCGAAGAAGAGCAGGATGAAGTAGGCTTCGGGTTGGACCCGGCTCGAGAACCATAGGAACGCCGGCTCGAGCGCCGCCACGGCGACGCCGGCCAGCGCGAGCCTCGGCCCGAGCCACCGCCTGATAAGTAAATATAACAACGCCAGCGCGCCGAGCGAGGCTATGAGCGTGAGTATGCGTGCTGCTGCGGCGGTGTTCGCCCCCAGCGCGAACGTGGCCGCGGCCACCAGCGGCACCAGCGGTTGGCGGTTGCCCTCGGCGTGAACGACCGGGCCGGGTTCGCCGTAGAAGTCCCATTTGGCGTACGTTACGTACCCGCGCCCTTGGGACAGGTTGCGGCCGACCTCGAGGATGTTTCCGGCGTCGGCCTCGGGTAAAAAATTATGGAAGAAGCACCAGAGCCGTGGGGCCAAGGCGACGATGAATATCAGAATCAGGATCGTCACCTCGGCCCGCCGCGATAGATTTGTGTTGGTCATCATAATTCGGGATTTTAGCAAAGCTTTTTCGTTTAGTAAAGGGTAACCGGCTGCGTCCGCAGCCGCGGCCCTTCCCTAATAATGTTGGCACGGGGCGTATAATGGGTTAAAATCGTATCGGTAAACGCTTTATGGACAGGCCGCGGGAGATTATTAAGGCCGTTATCCGGCTGAAGCAAGGCCGCGTCGCCAGCGTGGCGCTGTGCGGCGCCGCCGGCGTTGTAGCGGTGGTCGCGGCCGCGACGTTGTTCGCCTTGGTTGCGTCGGCACTTTGGGGGTGGTGGCTCGCCGCGGGTTCGGCGGTGGTCGCCGCCGGCGGCGCGCTGTACGTATTCTGGCGACTTCTGGGCCGGGGCCTGGCGGCGCGGGCGCGCCTGGCCGACGCCGTGGACACCGCCGAATCGCGGGTGCCGTCGCTCAGGCGGCGGCTGGCGTCGGCGTACTACGTCGCCGCGGCCGAGGGCGACCGTGGTACCTCGCCCCAGCTGGCCGAGGCGTTCGTCGGCGACGTCGAGCGGCGCCTCCCGGCGAGTATGAAGGCGCCTTTGCCCGGGCGGTATAGGTACGTACCGCTGGGCTTGCTCTCCGGGGCGGCGGCGGCGTGGTTGGTCGTCGCGTTCGCTGCGCCCGGGTTCCTGGGCGACCGCCTGGCGGCCTTGGCCGAAGCCGCGCCGACGGGGGGCCTTATCGCCGGCGTGTCCCCGGGCGACACGCGCGTGGGCGTAGGCGGAACCGTAGCGGTTGAGGCGACGCTCCGGCGGGATTTCGCCGGGGAGGCCGCCGTCGTCGTCGAGCGGGGCGGCGCCGCAAGCGAGGTCCCGATGGAACTTCGCGGCCCGCGAGAGCTCGCCGCGGCGGTCAAGGCCGGCGCCGAGGATTTCCGGTACTACGTCGTCGCGGGCGGCGAGAAGAGCCGGCGTTACAAGGTCGAGGTCGTGCCGCCGCCGTCCTTCGGCGGGCTGCGCGTCGCGGTGACGCCGCCGGCGTACGCCGGCTTGCCGGCCCGGGCGCTGCCGCCGGGAGAGGGGGACGTCCGCGCGCTCGCCGGTTCTACGGTCCGCGTAGAGGTCGGCGTCGAGGGCGCGGAAGCGGTCGAGCTCGAGGCGCCCGGCGGCCTCCGCGCACCGTGCGAACGCGAGGGCGACGTCTTCGCCGGCGACTTCGTCGTGGCCGAAGCCGGGACCTATCGCGTCAAGGCCGCGTCGCGTTGGGGCGAGGCCTTCACGCCGCGCTTCGCCGTCGCCGTCGAGCCGGACGGGGCGCCGGAGGTCGTGGTCGTAGAGCCGGCCCGAGACCTGGTCATCGCCGACACGTCGCGTTCGCCGCGGCTGCGGTTCACTTGCGCCGACGACTTCGGCCTGGGCGACGTGCGCGTCGTCTATTATAACGAGGCCACCGGCCGGCGCCTGACGGGCGAGGTCGGCTCGGGCGGCGGCCGGCGCGAGCTGGAGGGCGACGTCGACCTCATTCCGCCGGGTATGGACCTTTTCCCCGGCGACGTGATAGCGTACTACGTAGAGGCGTTCGACAACGACGACGTGCGCGGCCCCAAGGCCGGGCGTTCGGCGACGTACCGCTTCCGCTTCCCCACCGCGGCGGAGATGTTCGAGGAGGTGAGCGCGGAGATGACGGAGGGCGTTTCCGACCTGGCGGGTTTGCGGGAGCAGGCGCGGCGCCTGCGCGAGCAGCTGAGGGATGCCGCGGCGCGGGGCCGGGAGGAAGCGTTGTCCCGCCCGGAGCTGCGCGAGCTGGTCGCCGAACAAGAGCGGCTCCGGCGCGAGCTGGGCGAAGCGGCGGAGAAACTCGAAGCCTTACTGGAGCGCGCCGGCGAGAACGTCATCAGCCCGGAGCTCGCGGCCAAGATCGTCGAAGCCAGCCGCCTGTTGAACGAGGTGCTGGACGAGGAGTCGAAGGAGGCGCTGCGCAAACTATCCGAGGCGCTGCGCGAGGTGGACCCGGAGCGCGTCCGCGAGCTGATGGAGGAGGTTAAGCTGGACCAGGCCGAGCTGGAGCGCAACCTCGAGCGCGTCATCAACATATTAAAAGAAGCCCGGCGCGAGGAGCTGTTGCGCAACCTGGCCGCCTGCGCCGAGGAGTTGGCCGAGCGGCAGCGCGACGTCCTCGAGCGGCTCGAGGCCGCCGACGCCCCCCGCGACCAGCGCGAGCTCGCGCGCGACGTTAAAGAATTCGGCGCCGACGTACGGGAGGCGGCCCGGACCTTCGACGACGTTGACGCCGAGCTCGCCGCCGAGCTCCGTAAAATAGCCGAAGAGTACGAGAGGGGTGGGGCGGCGCGCGCCGCCGAACGCGCCGCGCAAGACCTGGCCGCGGGCGAGATGGAGGAGGCTGTGGCCGGCGGCGCGGCCGCGGAAAAGGAGTTGGAGGAGCTGGCCGCGGCGCTGCGCGAGTTGTCGAAGCGCTACCGCGAGGGGAAGCGGCGCGCGCTGCTGGCCGAGTTGGACCGGGCGATCGAGCGCGTGTTGGCCGCGTCGCACCGGACGGAGGCGATGGCTGCGGAGCTGGCGGGCGACGCCGGGCCGGCCTTCGCCGAACGCCAGGAGGGTTTGGCGGCCGAAGTGGGCAGCGTAAGCGGAGACGCCCGGGCGGCCGCGGAGAAGTCGCTCCTGGTACCGCTGGCCGTCAGCGAGGCGCTGGCGGACATCGGCGCGGAGCTGGAGGCCGGCGCGCGCAATTACGAGCTGGGCAACCGCGGCGCCGCGGCGGAGGCGAACGTACGCGCTTTGGCGGGCCTTAACGTCGTAGCCGCGGCGCTGTTGGAGGTGCGGAGCAACGTCGCCGCCGCCGGCTCGTCGATGGGCCTGGCCGAGATGATAGAGCACATGAAGATGCTCGCCGAGGGCCAGCGCCAGGTCAATCGCCAGGGGAAGTCGATGTTTTCGATGATGCCCGGGATGTCGCCTTCCGAGCTTCGGCTCGCGCTCGAGCGGCTGGCCGCGGAGCAGGCGATGATACGGGAGGGGTTGGAGAAGTTGGCGCGGGAGGGCCGCGGCCGCGGCGCCGAGAAGGCGGGCGACCTGGGCGGCCTGGCCGAAGAGATGGCGGAGCTCGAGCGGGAACTTAAAACCGGGCGGCTCGACGAAAGCGTTTTAGAGAAGCAGGAGAAGCTGCTGGAGCGGATGCTCTCGTCGACGCGGGCTTTGCGGGTCCAGGGGCGCTCGAGCCGGCGCCGGGCCGAGCCGGCCCGGGAATACGCGACGCCGACGGCGGCGCCGCTGCCCGGTACGCTGACGGCGCCGCGGCTCGAGGCCGGAACGGCGAGCGCGCCTCCCGCGGCGGGGTACGTCCCGGCGGACCTTCGCGCGTCGCTGGCCGAATACTACCGCCGCCTGGCCGGGGGCGAATAAGAGTATGTATGCGCCACGAGTAGCGATACTATTTATATCGGCGCTGGCGCTGGCGGCGACGGCTTCGGCCGCCGGTTCGCTCCACGACGCCGCGGCCTACCTCGAAGCGGGGGAGAAGGAAAAGGCCGCCGCGGAGCTCGTGGCCTACGGCCGGGGGGACCCGGTGGCGCCCTTGGCCAACCAGGCGTTGGATTGCGTATTGTTATTGTATAAGAAGAACGTCGAGACGAAACCGCTCGCCGCGTACGTGGATACGCTCGCGCTGTTGGCCGACGGCTACGCGGCGACGGCGGACATCGTCTTCCGCGATATGGCCGGCGACGGCGAGCTTCCCTGGCCGCTGCGCGGCCGGGCGGTGCTGCTCGCCGCGGACCTCAACGCCGCGGGTGACCGCGTCGCGTTGCTCGAGCGCGCGTGGCGCGACTGCGACGACGACACCGCGCGCTTGCTCGGCGTGGCGCTGGCCGAGGCGTATTATAAGGAGGGGCGGACGGAGGAAGCGCGGGGAGTGCGCGACGCGTTCGCGGAGCGCTTCCCCGGCGACGAAGGACTCAAGTACTTCGACTATTTAAACGAGGAGAGCGAATGACGGCCAAAACCGGTTACGGGGAGCAGCAAGTAGTCGTCGTTATCGACGCGGCGCCGCTGGCGGAGCTGCTGCTCGCGAACAGCCCCCGGCCCGTACTGCCGGCGCTTTCGTACGGCCGGGCGAGAATTGGTTACGGCCGACGCACGCGCGACGAGGTCAAGCGGCTCTTGAAGGGGAAGGGCCTGCCGGACGAGCGCGTCGTCGCGCTGCTGGACGAGCTATGGCGCCAGGGCGTGGAGCTTACGCCGGTAGAAGAAGTGCAGGTGTACGAGGACGAAGCGCGAGACGAGGGCTTGCGGCTGGCCGTAGCCGCGGCCGAGCCGGCGATATACCTCACCGCCGACGAGGGTTTGGCCGAACTCGGCGAGTGGAAGGGAATCGACGTCGTGGACGACGTCAAAAAAGTACGCCAGATCCTACTCTCGCACGAGGACACGGCGGTCGTCTTCCGCGCGGGGTCGGAGCCGGAGGCGATCCGCGTAGCCGACGCTCTTCGCGAGGCCGGCGTCGACGTGCAGGTCGTCTCGCAGCAGGTCCCGTGGTACAACGGCGTGCTGGTCGTGGGCCAGGGCTACTGGGGAGACTTGATGGTCTTCGCGAAGGACCGCGAGGAGGCGGAGGGCATAATAACGAAGTTAGGTTTATGAACGTTCAAACGCGCGTTAGCGTAAAAGGGCCGCGTTACGGCGCGGCCTTTACCCTTTCGGGGGCGTACTTATATATCTTGCGGTCGAAGCCGCCTACCCACACCTCGTCGCCGCCTAGGGTGAAGACATCGTACGCGTGGAACCCTTCCGGGGTCGGGACGTGGTTCCAAGTTTCGCCTTCGAAATGATATATTGCCTGGCCGGCGGCCCAGCCGTCGGACGGGCTCGCGAAGTGTACGCCGTTGAGGATAGGCGGGTACTCCCGCGACCAGTCCTTTTCCCACTCTACCCAGGTGTCACGTCCCGCGTCGTAACGGAATATGGGGTAGCCGGGCGGTATCTCCAACCCCGTACCGCCCCCTACGGCCCAGGCGGTTGTAGGCGTGGGCGCGAAGACGTCGAAGCGGCGTTCAATATCGAATGAGCTAACGCTCGTCCAGCTCGAGCCGTCCCAGCGGTGATAACTCCCGTGGCTGGTCACGGCCCAGCCGTGGGCGGGGGAGGTGAAGTGGAGGCCCCAGACGAACCGGGCGACGGGCCAGGGGGTCCAGCCCGAGCCGTCGTAGTGGAATATGCCCTCCGGCCCGCCTACCCATACGTCGTCGGGCGCGAGGGCGTAGACGCAGAACAAAATGGGCTCGCCGGGAGGCGAGGCGAATTCCTTCCAATCCTTCCCGTCGTAGTGGACGACGAGGCCGGGGTAAACACCGGGTATATGTTTTAAGCCTACGCCCCAACCGTCGTCGGGGGCCGAAAAGTGTATATCCCAAAAATTGGCTTTAAGAGAGTTCGTGAAATCGCTATGTACGCACCAGGTATCGCCGTTGAATCCTAAAATTTCGGAACCGTTAGTGCAAGCCCACCCGTAGTTGGCAGATATCATATATATGCCCGTAATACTCGTATTTTTAGGTAGCTCGTTAATTTCGAAGATCTTCCAGGGAAACGGGCCTTGCCATTTTTTGTCTTCTTCCGCCGTGGGGTTATCGCAATCCACGGTTAAAATAGCCGTTAACGTAAACGTTAATACGGGATTGATAAATCGTCTTAGCCGCATTCTCTTCCTCCCCCCGATTCTATGTTTGAGGTCGTTAGACCCCTTGGTGCGGTTTCCCCATAATCACGTCCAGGCTCGCCGGGCCGCAGTTGAAGAGTACGTCGATCGCCGAGAGGTTCGGTACGAACTCGCCGAAGAGCTGCGGGTACGGCGTCGGCTCCCAGCCGAGGTAGCTTTGGCCCAGGCCCGCGGCGTCGAACTTTTCTTTTTCAATATAGGCCGCCTCGCCGTCGGAGGAGAGGTACGCCGTGCCGTCCAGCTTCTTGCAGATGTCGACGACGAGGTCCGTCTTCGTTCCCTCGAAGGACATCCCCTTGACGTCTACCGCCGGCGTCTCGACGCCCAGGAAGCGGCGCATGCCGTCTATTAAGTGGAGGTTGAGCTCCACCAGCCACTCCCACTCGCGGCCGTATACGTCGTCGAAGAAACCGGCGTAGTCGTCGAAGTACGGCGCCGCGCGGTAGCTGTGGCGTACCGCCTCCCAGTGCTTGCGGCGCCAGTTGTCGCCGGCGACGCGCGCGTCGCGGATTAGCTGGGAGTACCTTCCTTTGACTTGCACCGGCACCGTGAGCCAGAGGGGCCCGTCGCGGGTCTTGATGCGGTTGCGGACCTGCCAGCTCCGTTTGTTGAGTTGGACGAAGTCCATGAAGGCGAAGGCGTCCGCCCGGGCCATCTTGCGGAAGAAGCCGGCGAAGGGGAGGTAGACCGGCTGGTGGAGGGCGATTACTTTTTGCGGACGACGAGCATCCATCCTGCATCTCTAGCGGTATCGTTGCGGCGAGTGACGAGGTAGCGGTCGAACCACACCAACTCGAAGCCGTCGGCGAAGAGCCCGCGCGCCCCCTCCTCGTCGTAGACGGTGAAGAGGAGGCCGTCCCACTCGCCGCGGTTGAGGTAGACGTTCGGGCCCACGGCCTCCGATTCGGCGGCGTGCGAATCGTCCGGGGAGCGTAGGTTGGTGAAGCACCAACCGCCGGGCGCGAGGACCCGTCGGACCTCCGCAACCGCTCCCGCGACCGCGGCCTCGTCGCCGTAGAATATGCACTCCCACGGCAGGACGACGTCGAAAGTATTATCCCGGAACGGGAGACGGTCCATCGCGCCGCAGGCGGCGCTTCCGGCGAGCCCCTCCTCGGCCAAAAAGGCCCGCACGTTGCGGGCGGCCTGCAAGGAGTAGTCGAGCGCGAAGGTCCGGAAGCCGGAGCGGCTCAGGAGGACGGCGTGGCGCCCGGAGCCGGAGCCCAGGTCCAGGGCGCGCAAGGCGCGGCGGCCTTCGGCGCGGGGGAAGGCGTAGGCCACGAACCGCACGACCTCTTCGGCGGGGTAGACCATGCGCCGGCGCGCGTGGTGGTCTTCCCAAAACGCTCTCTCTGCCATAGCCTTCCTTGTGAGAAGCGGCCGCGGGAGGCCGTCAGGCGAAGTCGCCCTCTTGGATGCCGTCGCCGGCGGGAATGTCGCGGGTGGCGCGGCGGCCGTTCACGTCAACTATGAGAAACGGGTTCAGCCCTTTGGGGTTCTTGCCGGGGCGCAGGATGTCGACGTTCTCGCCCTCGCGCAGTACGTCGCCGGCGGCGACGTCGCGCGTGGCCTGGATGCCGCGCTGCGAGTAGCGGAACAGCTCCTCTTCGGCGGCCTGGATCTCTTTTTCGCCGCTCCCCCGCATCGTCTCCACCAGCCGTATCGCCCGGACCATGGCGGCGAGCTCGTAGGGCTCGATGGCGAAGGAGTGGTCCGGCCCGGGCAGGCCGGAGTCGAGGGTGAAATGTTTTTCGACCACCTTGGCGCCCAACGCGACGGCCGCGGCGGGAGCGGCCACCGGGTCGGCGGAGTGGTCCGACAGGCCGGTGACGGCGCCGAACGTATCGGCCAATTTGGGGATGGCGAGTAGGTTGACCGCTTCGGGCGGTGCGGGGTAGGCCGCGGTGCACTGTAGAAGAGCTACCGGGACGTCGGCCGCGGCGCGCACGAAATCGAGCGCGCGCTGAATGTCGGCGTACGTGCCGGCGCCGGTCGACATGAGAAGGGGCTTGCCGGTCGATATTAAATATTCCAGGAGGCGGAAGTGGTTGAGCTCGGAGGAAGCCACCTTGTGGACCGTGACGTGCGGGTCTACCGCCCGGGCGTCGGCCACGGAGAAGGCGGAGGCCATGAACTCCAGGCCGCGTTCCCGGGCGTGGGCCGCGAGGCCTGCCAGCATCTCGTAGGGCATCTCGAGGCCGCCGAGGATTTCGAGAATATCCTCTTTGATCCCGGCGGCGGAGAGATAATCGCTTTCGCCCGCGCCCGGGGCGTAGATCGTCGCCGCCCGAAAGACCTGGAACTTGACGGCGTCGCAGCCGGCTTCGGCGGCGGCGTCTATAAGCTTGTGGGCGCGTTCCTCGTCGCCGCCCAGCTCGCCGGCCCGCCAGTTGGAGCCGGCCTCGCCGACGATAAAGGCGGGTTTGTCGGGGCCGAAAGGGGCCTCCGGCTTAGGGCTCGAGTTGCGTTTTGCCTCCATCATATTTCCCCTATTTGATCTTTATGTCTTTCAAGCCCTCGGCGATGCCGACGAAGTCGAGCTTTTGGGGCTCTTCCGTAATGGCGGTGGTGGCGCCGGAGTCGCCGTAGTCGACCAGCTCCAGCGTGCCCTTCTCGTGCTCGGAGAAGGCGATGCCGAAGACCGGTATTTCCTCGGCGACGTAAGCGTAGCCGACCTCGCGCCCCGCTTTCGTGAGGACCAGTTTTTCGCAAGTCAACTTTTTACCGGCGAGCGTTTCGTACGCTTCGGTCCCGGCCTCCTCGGCGTCGACGTCCCCGCCGCCGCCGAAGACCTCGTTCAAGTCGGGCCCCTGGCCCAAGGTTTCCATCGCCTTCTGCAGCAGCTGGAGTTCCTTAAGCGGTAGCTCCACCGCCGGGGCGTCGCCCACCTTGACGATAAGGCGTTCCGATTCCCGCGTTAAGTCCTTGCCGCTTTTAAGGAAGGATACGCTCTCGAGCTGGGGTACCAGGGCCTTCGATATGACTTTGCGCCCCTCGCGTTCGACGACGAACTCCAGCCAGAAGTAGTCGCGGCCGCCGCGGCGCTCCTTGCCGGTGAGCGCGACGAGGACGTCCGACTCCTTGCCGCCGCGGCTCGTAAGGCGGTATTCGCACCAGCGGCCCACTTCCCATTGGCTGACGGCCTCGGTCAGCACCTCCTCGATGGGGGTGGGCGGGGGGAGCTGTTCTTTTTTAGCGCAGGGGCCGCAGCCGGCGAAGAAGGCCACGCAGGCTGCGAGGGATATGACGAGTACGCGAGTTGCCATGTTCTCCTCCCGGCGAGTTATGCTACGCCGAATAGATAGTGCATGAAATAGTAACAAACGGCGCTTATGGCGGCGGCGCCGGGTATAGTCAGGAACCACGTGATGACGATGCGCCGCGCCAGCGCCCAGCGGACGGCGTTGATGTTCTCGGTAGCGCCCACGCCCATAATTGCGGTGGCGATGACCTGCGTCGTGCTGATGGGCGCGCCCAGCCAGGAGTTGACGAAGATGACCAGGGCCGAGGAGGTCTCGGCGCTGAAGCCGTGTGACGGCTGGAGGCGAACCATGCGCGAGCCCATCGTCCGTATTATGCGCCACCCGCCGAGCTGGGTCCCGAGCCCCATAAACAAGGCTGAACCGAGTATAACCCAAACCGGCACGTGGAATTCGGTCTGGAAGCCGCCGATCACCAGCGCCGCGGTAATTACGCCCATCGCGTTCTGGGCGTCGTTCGAGCCGTGGCTGAACGCCATACCAGCGGCGGAGAAAATCTGCGAGACGCGGAAAAATTTGTGGGCTTTGCGGGGTACCGCTCGGCGCGAAAGCCACAATATCCCCACCATGAAGATGTGCCCAATAACGAAACCGGCGACGGGCGAAACGACCATCGCGATGAGGACCTTCTGGATGCCGGCCCACTGCCAGGTGCCGATGCCGAAGGCGGCCGCGGCGGCTCCCATCAGGCCGCCGACCATGGCGTGCGTGACGCTTATGGGGATGCCGAGGTACGAGCAACTGCCGGACCATACGATGGCGCCGACGAGAGCGAAGATGAGGATCCACAAGTTGATTTCGGCCGGGTCGACGATCCCCTTGCCGATGGTCTTGGCGACGGCGGTAGTGACGAACGCGCCCAGGGTGTTAAAAACGGCGGCCATCAAGACCGCCTGGTAGGGCTTGAGCGCGCGGGTCGAGACCGTGGTGGCGATGGCGTTGGCGCAGTCGTTGACGCCGTTGATGAAATCGTACCCCCAGGCCAGGATTATTGTAACGCCGACGAGGATAAATGTCTCGGACATGGGGGACGGTTCTAGTTGGCGCGGGACTTGGGAGCCTACGCGTTTTTAACTATTACGCCGTCGACGATGTTGGCGACGTCTTCGCAGCGGTCGGTGGCGCCCTCGAGGATCTCTATTATCTCTTTCCACTTGATAATGGTGACGGCATCGGTCTCGTTGTTGAGGAGGTTGGCGAGGGCGTTGCGGCAAATGTGGTCCGCTTCCTCCTCGAGGCGGTTTATCTCCAGCAGGTGGGGCTTTACGTCCGGAAATCGCCGGAGGCTGCGCACCGCTTTCTCGACGGTTTTTGTGCTGGCCAGAATGAGCTCGGCGATTACCACGACCTCTTGCCGCACGCCGTCCAGTTCGTAGAGGCTTATCTTGTGGCCCGCGACTTCGATGTAGTCGATTACTTCGTCGAGGGCGCAGGCCATCGCGTGGATGTCGCCCCTCTCGATGGGCGTTACGAACGAGCGGTTGAGGTTGTCGATTATTCCGTGGGTGATGTCGTCGGCGCGGTGCTCGATGTCCTTTATCGTACGCGCCAAGCGAGACGCGTTTTCGATGTCGTTGACGAGTTTCGTCAACTCGGTCGCGGCCTCGACCGCCAGGCCGGCGAGCTCGGTGAACATGTCGAAGAACCGTTCCTCGCGCGGGATGAGCTTGGGGAACTTTAAACGCATGCCGAATCCTTCGTTCGCCGCCGCCCGGGTTTTAACGGCTTCCCAGGCCGAGTTCGCGGTACAGTTTGCGAAAATGGTCGCGAACTTGTTTTCTCTTCAGGCGGGAGAGGTGGTCGATGAAGAGTACGCCGTCCAGATGGTCGGTCTCGTGGACCAGCGCCCGGGCGCCGAGCCCCTCCGCCTCGAGTTCCCGCTCGCGCCCTTCGGCGTCGACATATTTTACCGTTACGCGCGCCGGCCGGGCGAGCAGCGACGCTATCGACAGCAGGCTGAGGCAACCCTCTTCTTCGACCTCTTCGTCGTCCGACGTCCAGACGATTTCCGGGTTAATAAACAACGTATCGGCGCCCTCGGGGAGGAGGGAGGGGTGGACCACGATTATCCGCTTCAAGACCCCTAACTGCGGGGCGGCCAGGCCTACGCCCCGGTGCTTGACCATGACGTCCGCCAAGGCCTTTATCAATTCGCTTTCCGCCGTCCGGACGGATTTAACGTTTTCGGATTTCTCGCGGAGTACGGCGTCGTCGAGGTAGCGGAGGCGGTACGCTGTATCGTCTTCGTTCACTACCGGCATAGGATACCACGCCGTCGTCGGCGGGTCAAGGCGTAACGGCGGGAGCTAGTCCTCGCCGGCCGCGAGAACCAGCCGATCGAGGCGGAATTCGCGCTTGGCCTCGCTGGCGTGGCAATAGGCGGCGACGTAGCAGCGGCCGCCGCGGGTTTTTACGGCGAGGGGGGTAATAGACCTCGAGCTCTCGCCCTTGCTGCCTCGGTATATTATCGCCACGGCCTCCCCGGCCGCCGCGGCCCACTCCAGCGCCACTATGGTCTCGGCGCTTACGTCTCCCCCGGCCGGTATCCCGCGCGAAAACAGGGCCAAATCGCCTACCGTTTCGGCGCCGAAGCGTTCGCGCGCCGCGGCCGAGAACGCGAGCAGGAGCTGGCTCTCGACGGCGACGTCGCCCAACGCCCGGTGAGGCGCCGGGTTCGTCACGTTAAACGTTTGGGCCAGCGTCTCGAGTCTGTAGCTGTCGAGGCCCGGGTGACAGTTGCGCGCCAGGCCCAGCAGGTCGACCGCAGCGTTAGGCAGTTTCGGCAGGCCGAGCTCCGTCGTCGCCGCGACGACGAACGACATGTCGAACCGGAGGTTGTGGGCGACGAGCGCCGCGTCGCTCGCGAAGGCGACGAAGCGCGGGAAGACCTCCGCCAACTTGGGCTGGCGGGCGAGGTCGGCGTCGGTCAGGCCGTGGACCGCGGTGGCGCCGGCCGGGACCGGGACCTCCGGGTCCACCAATGTCAGGAAATGGTCGACGACGTCGCCGCGGCAGAGTTTGAGCGCGCCCACCTCGACGACGCGCGCGCCCTGCGTTACGTCCAGACCCGTAGTCTCGAGGTCGAAGACGACGAAAGTCGCCTCGGCCAACGGAGCGTCGAAGGGGGTGGTCGTCATATATAAAGGAGCCCGGCTGGGGCGGGTCTTTCCCGGTGAAAGTGTTTCAGATATCCAAGTTCTTGACTTCTTTGGCGTGGGACTCGATGAACTCGCGCCGCGGCTCGACGGCGCCGCCCATCAGCGTGGTGAAGATCTCGTCGGCCCGGGCCGCGTCCGCGATCTCCACCTCGACGAGCGTCCGGCGTTCGCGGTCCATGGTCGTCTTCCAGAGTTGCTCCGGGTTCATCTCGCCCAGGCCCTTGTAACGTTGGATGCGGGGCTGTTTGTCCTCGGGGAAGCGCTTGAGGATTTCTTTTAGCTCTTTGTCGTTGTAGGCGTAAAGCTCCTCTTTGCCGTCGCGGATGCCGTAGAGGGGCGGCTGGGCGATGTAGAGGTGGCGATTTTCGATGAGATGGGGAAAGTGGCGGTAGAAGAAAGTGAGGAGCAGCGTGCGGATGTGCGCGCCGTCGACGTCGGCGTCCGTCATCAGGATGATCTTGTCGTACCGCAGCTTGCTAAGGTCGAACTCCTCCCCGCCGATGCCGGTGCCCAGCGCCATGATGATGGTGCATATCTCTTCGTTCTGGAGCATCTTGTCGATGCGCGTTTTCTCGACGTTGAGGATCTTGCCGCGCAGCGGCAGTATGGCCTGGAAGGCGCGGTCGCGTCCTTGTTTGGCGGAGCCGCCGGCCGACGGGCCCTCCACCAGGAAGAGCTCGCACTCCTTCGGGTCGCGGCTCGAGCAATCGGCCAATTTGCCGGGGAGGCTGCCGGATTCGAGCGCCGTCTTGCGGCGAGTTAACTCTTTGGCCTTGCGGGCCGCCTCGCGCGCCTGGGCCGCGACGACGGCCTTGTTGACGATGGCGCGCAGAATCGACGGCCGCCGCTCGAACGTATCCACCAGGCCCTCGTAAATAACCGATTGCGTGATGCCCTTCATGTCGCTATTACCCAGTTTGGTCTTGGTCTGGCCTTCGAATTGGGGCGAGGGCAGCTTTACGGAGAGTACCGCCGTCAGGCCTTCGCGGACGTCTTCCCCTGTTATGCTGGGGCCGGTGTCTTTAATTAGTTTGTTTTTGGCGGCGCACTCGTTGATGGCGTTGGTGAGGGCGGCGCGGAAGCCGGTGAGGTGGGTTCCGCCCTCGGTGGTGTTGATGTTGTTGGCGTAGGTATGTATGGATTCGTTGTAGCCGTCGTGGTATTGAATTCCGGCCTCGACGACGACGTGGTCGCGCTCGCCCTCCAGCACGATTACGGGCCGCGAGACGGGCGTGCGCGCGTGGTTGAGGTATTCCACGAAGGCCTTTAGCCCCCCCTTATATTGAAAGACGTCTTCGTGGCCGGTTCGCTCGTCGAGGACCTTGATCTTCAGGCCCTTGTTGAGGAAGGCGAGCTCGCGGAGGTGGTGGGCGACGGTGTCGTAGTCCATCTCGACGGTCTCGAAGATGAGGGGGTCGGGTTTGAACGTCGTCTTGGTGCCGGTGGACTTGGCGCGTCCTACCTTTTTAACCGGGGCTTTTGGCTTGCCGCGTTCGTACTCCTGGCGCCAGACGCCGCCGTCGCGGCGCACCTCGACCTCGCAGTATTTCGAGAGCGCGTTCACGACCGATACGCCGACGCCGTGGAGGCCGCCGGCTACCTTGTAGACCTTGTCGTCGAACTTGCCGCCGGCGTGCAGCTCCGTCATTACTATCTGCAGCGCCGACTTCCGGGCTCGGGGGTGGCGCTTCACCGGGATGCCGCGGCCGTTATCGGTGACGGTGACGGTGCTGTCTTTGTGCAGGACGACGTCCACGGTCGTGCACTCGCCGGCGAGCGCCTCGTCGATGGAGTTGTCGACGACCTCGTAGAGGAGGTGGTGCAGGCCGCGCTGGTCGGTGGAGCCGACGTACATCGCCGGCCGCCGCCGGACCGCCTCAAGACCTTTCAGGATTTTGATCTGGGCGGCGTCGTAGGCCGCCGCTTTTTTCGGCGCGACGGCGTTTTCGACCGGAGCGTCGACGGTTTTGCCGTCGCGCATCTCGGCTTCAATTCTGCCAGGGGCCGTTTTGCGGGGGGCCTTCTTCGGCTTGGCGCGTGGGGCCGCTTTCTTCGGCGCCGCGGCCTTCCGGGCCGACTTGCGGCTTGGCGCCGCGGTTTTTCGTTTCGTAGAGGCCGCGGTCGCGCGCTTTTTGCCAGCCTTTTTCGGGTTTTTGTCTTCCGCCTTTTTCTTTTTCTTAGGCATAAAATCCGGTCTATTCGACGCCGCAGGGTCGCGTGAGAAGCGTTAATTAACGCGTTTTTTTATCGCGATATTATATAATAATTACGGTTTAAAATCAAGGGAAATTCCGGCCGACTTGAGCCGGGTTGCGGTATCGTAAGATGTTGATATCGTTATAGTAATAAGATGGGGGTTTTAGGCGTTTCGCGCGCGCAAGGCCTTTCTTCGGCGCGGCCTAACCGGAGGCCTCGATTTGGCCTTCTGATATACGTATTTTAGCATCAGGCTCGATACCGGCGGGGGGGGTGGTAGCGGTAAAAAAGATTTGCTCCGCGCCGGCCACGACGTCGGCCAAACGCCGTTGGCGGCCGGCGTCGAGCTCGGAGGCGACGTCGTCCAGCAGCAGGAGCGGCGGGTCGCCGCGCGTTTTCTTCAGGAGGCGGAACTGGGCGACGCGGAGGGAAAGCGCCGCGGTGCGCTGCTGTCCTTCGCTCGCGAACCGGCGGGCGTCGCAGCCTTTTACCGCCAGTCGCAAGTCGTCGCGGTGCGGCCCCACGAGCGTTTGGCGGCGCCGCTCTTCGGCGCCGCGGCCTTCCTCCAGCTTGCGTTCAAAGGCGCGCCCGATCTCTTCTTCGTCGCCGTCGCAAGGTACGGCGGGGTCGTACTCCACGACGAAGTCCTCGTCTTCGGGCGCGAGCTCGCCGTAAGCCGCGGCCGCGGCGGCGGCCAACCCGCTGGCCGCCCCGGCCCGGAAGAACGTCAGCGTGGCGCCGGCGGCGACGAGCTCGTGGTCGTACGGCTCCATCTCGGCTCGAGGCGCCGCCCGGGCGAGCAACGCGTTCCGCGAGCGCAGGACGGCGTAGTAGCGCTGCAGCGTGTAGAGGTATTCCCGACTCTCCTGGCCGAGCCAGACGTCCAGAAAGCGCCGCCGAACGGCCGGCTCGCCCTTGGCCAGCGCGAGGTCGTCGGGCCCGAACGCGACGACGGCGAGGGTACCGACGTAGTCGATAAGGCGGGGGATGGTTTCGTCGTTGACGGCGGCGACCTTGCCGGCGGCGCCGTAGTCCAGCGCGAAGAGCTGCTCGCCGCAAGCGCTCTGGACCGTCGCCCGCACCGACAGCGCGTCCTCGCCGAGGCGCACGAGGTCGCGGTCGCGGTTGGTCCGGAAGGACCGGCCCAGCGCCAGGAAGTGGACCGCCTCCAGCAGGTTGGTCTTGCCGGCGCCGTTGGGGCCGACCACCAAAATCAAACCGGGCGGCGCCGTTACGGTCGTCTCCCGGTAGTTGCGAAAGTTTTTTAAATGGATTTGGCTCGCGAACAAAGCGGCTCACCGGCCCGCCGCTAAATCTTGATGGGCATGAGTATACAGAAGTGGTTCTCGTCGCCGGTGCCGCGGAACGAGCCCTGCTTCGCGGGGTCGTTTAGCTCGTATATTACGTCGTCGCCGTCCAGCGAGGCTACGATCTCGCGGAGGAAGGCGGGGTTGTAGCTTACCTTGAATTCCTCGCCGTCGTATACGCACGGGAGCGGCTCGCGCGCCTCGCCCACCTCGGCGGTTTTCGCCTCCACCTCGAGCTGGTCCTTGCGGAAGGTGACGATAATCTGGCGGTTGTTCTCGTCGCACATCAACGCCATCCGGTCGACGACGTCGAGGAACAGGCCCCGGCTTACGCGCACCTCGCGCTCGAAGGACTGCGGGATCACCTCGCGGTAGGGCGGGAACTTGCCCTCGGCCTGGCGGGTCACGAAGCGGAACCGGCCGCAGTCAAAAGAGATGTGGTTTTCGCCGAAGGCGATTTCCACCGGCTCGTCGTCGGCCAGAACCTTGGACAGCTCGGCCGCGGCCTTGTTGGGAAGGATAACGTCCAAGATGCCGCCGATCTCGATCTCGGTTTTGAGCGAGGTGTACGCCAACCGGTAGCCGTCGGTGGCGACGAAGCGGACCTCGTTGCCCTCCGCCTGGATGCAGACGCCGTTGAGGGCGTAGCGGGTCACGTCTTCCGCGGCGGCGAAGAGCGTCTTCTTAATGAGATTTTTAAGCGTGGCCTGCGAGAGGGTCAGCGTCTGCTCGACCGCGACCTCGGGGAAGACGGGGTAGTCGGCGGCGTCGAGGCCCATAAGTTTAAAGGTGGCGCGGCCGCCCTTCACCGTGGCCTGGGTGCCCTCCACCGTCACTTCCACCTCTTCGGAGTCGAGGTGGCGGGCTATTTCGACGAAGCGGCGCGCGGGAAGCGTTAACGAGCCCTTGTCGGCGATGTCGGCGGCGACCTTGGTCCGCGCCCAGAGGTCGATGTTGGTGCCGGTCAGCTCGAGGCTGTCGGCCTCGGCCGCGAAGAGGATATTCCCCAGAATGGCCAGCGTGCTCTTGGGCGGGACGGCGCTCTGCGCGATAGCGAGCGCGTCCACCAGCTCTTTGCGGTCACAGGTGAACTTCACCGTGGTCTCCCTTGGTGTGGTTTAAATTATATAAAATACCGCTACTTACGCAGGATGATAACACTCGGGCGCGCCGATTGTCAATTGATTTGTTAAGGTTTGATCTCGGAGAGTATGGCGGATTTAAAGTCGTCGAGGGCCCGCGATATCGCGGCCCGGGCGGCTTTGTCTTTTTCCTTTTTAAGGCGGGCTCGCAGCGGGTCCAGCGCGCGGGCGTCGCCGACGGCGGCGAGGCTCGCGGCCGCGGCGGCCCGGACCTCCGCCTTCTTGTCGTTCAGCGCTTCGGCCAGCGGCCGCACGGAGCGCTCGTCGCGGACGACGCCCAACGCTTGCGCCGCGGCCAGGCGGCCCCGGCTTTTCTTGTCGGTCTGAAGGTTGGCGATGAGGGGCTCCACCGCGGCGCGGTCGCCGTAGGAGGCCGCGGCGGCGCAAGCCCGGGCGCGGACGTCCGCGTCGCGGTCGCCCAACGCGCGGAGGAGAGGTTGGAAGGCCGCGGCGTCGCGGAGACGGCCGAGGGCGTACGCGGCCGTCGCCCGCCGCTTGGCCTTTTTGTCCGAAGATAGGACGCGCACCAGCCGGCTCGTTACGTCGGCCGATTTGAAGCTGAGGAGCGCGTCCGCGGCGGCCCAGCGGACGTCGTCGTGGCCCAAGACGGTTATGAAGCTCGCCGCGGCGCGCGGCGCGCCGTACCCTTCCAAGGCCCGGATGGCGGCCAGCCGCACCGGCGCGTCGAGCTTTTTATTCTCCACCGCGCCCGCCAGCGCGTTGAAGACGATGCCGTTGTCTTTTATCTCGCCCAGCGCTTTGGCGGCCTCCACCGCGACGGCGGTGTCGCCGCTCGTGACGTACGCGGCCAAACGGTCCGCGCCCCAACTCGGGTCCGGCGGCCCGATTTGCGCCCAGGCCGCCGCGGCGAACAGAAGCGCCCAGCCGACCTTACGGACGTATTTATTTAATTTCGTATCCATCTTAGGCGCGATTTTGGCAATAATTAGCGATTAAGTCAAGAAAAACGTGGCGTTCTTTCCCTCCCTCGATATGGCCCCGAATCGGAATAGGCCCAATGGCGAAGGAATGGGTCGAGATCCGGGGCGCGGCCTGTTTTATTTTCTCAGGAGGAGGCTGCCGCAAACGGGTTGCGAAGATAATCCCGAAATGTTTTTTAAAACATACTTGACTTTTAAGCGGCTGCGGAGTAAAATTAGAATAGAGGTAAAAAAGAGGAGGTTATTGTGATGGGTAAGAGGTTAATGAGGTTAATAACCGTCGGGGCGGCGTTGGCCGTCACGGCCCTGCCCGCTTACGGCGAGGTGGGGTCGGTGATAAGTTCCTTCAGAGTGGACGTATATTACCCTCCCGAAATGACGGTGGGCGTGTACCGGGGCGCGGATTACGTGTATATAGTAACGTACGATTACGGCGAAAACTTTTACCTGATCGCGTACACGCCGGACGGGACGAAGGCCGGCTGGACCGGACTCGGTTATCTCCCGTTTGGCCCTGGGATTTTACCTACCGGAGCGGACCACAGCGTATTCGGTACGGGATACGTTTCTATCCCGTTTGACACGTTCGGTTATCTTCTTACGTACTCTACGTCGACGGGCTTCTTGGTAGAGTCAATCGAACGCGAACCGTACTTTGACGAGTACGCTTTTATACCCGGTGGGCGGTGTATTTACGTCGGCCTGAACCACGTCGTCTATCGCATGACGAGGGCGTGGAGTATAGTGAATTCGTTCGCGGTAGAAGGTATTTTGAGCGCTGCTACGGAGTATTTTAACGGCGGCCACGGTCAATATATAATAGTCGAAGGGGGTTACGGTAGCACAGCCGCCGCCTACATTTACACCGGGGCAGGTTCGTTAGTTTCGACTTTTCCCGTGATGTATTCGGACAAGGACGCGACGTGCGGCCCGGGCTACCCGCCTTCCTACGGGACTACTTATTGGCGTTTTATTAAAACCGCCCCGGACCACGGGTGGTGCTACCAGATCGACCTCGGCGGCGCTACCGCCGTCGCGCCGGCGTCGTTGGGAAAGGTCAAAGCGCTTTTCCGGTAACGCGTATTTTCCCGAACGACAAGCCGCCTCCTCCGAGGCGGCTTTTTTATGCGTTTCCGTTTTTTCTTCGCCTCCTCCCCAGGTACCACCACCGCCGCGCGAACGTGCCCAGGTAGAACCGCCCCGAGACCGCGCATATCCCGACAAATATTCCCCATATCGCGCCGCCGGCCGCGTCCAGCGGGTAATGGACGCCGACGTAGACGCGCGAGTACGAGACGAAGGCCGCGACGACGAAGAGCGCCCCGCCGACGCGCTTGTACTCCGTGAAGACGACGAAGGCGAAGGCGAAAGTGTTCGCCGCGTGGGCCGAGGGGAACGCCGGCGACGGTGCCTGGTGCGGCAGGAGGAGGCGAACCGTCTCGAGCGCGAACGGCGGCCTGGCCCGGGCGAAGAGCGGCTTGAGGAGGCGGACCGCGGTCACGTCCGAGAGGCCCACCGCCACGGCCGCGGCGATTACGCAATACAGCCCCGGCCGCCGGTACCGCGCCGGCAGGTATATCGCCGTGAGGATGCCGGCGCCGAGGTAAAAATATTTATGGGTTATGACGAGGAAGACGCCGTCCAGCGGCGGCCAGGCTAGCGTCTGGTTTATCAGGGCGAAGAGCGCCCGGTCGATGCCGACGACGAGGTCCAGCATTATCGTTCGCCTCGCAGCATTGCGAGCGCCTCCAGCGCGGCGTCGTCGTAGGGGTCGAGCGCGAGGGCCTGTTCGGCGGCGTAGGCCGCTGCGCGGGCGTTGCCGTCCTGGAGCTCGAGCCAGGCCAGCGCGTCCCAAACGCCGGCCAACCGCGGACAAAGCTCGAGCGCCGGTACGAACTTGGCCCGGGCGGCGGCGAATTCCCTACGGTCGTACAGCTCGACGCCGTCGTTGTAGTACGCCAGCGCGTCGTCGACGACGGCGTACGCGCGGCCGGTAAAGTTTTCGTCGTAGAAGCCGCCGGCCGCGGCCGGCCCGGTGAACAGCGGCGACGGCGGCCCGCGCCCCGGCGCCTCGCGGCCGGGTACGCCGACGAGGAAGACCCGCCACGATACGGTCTCGAAGACGGGCGTGAAGTGCTCGAGTTTCGCCGGCTCGAATTGCATCAGGTACGCGCAGGAATCAACGGGGACTTCGGTTACGGCGCGGGTGTAGCGGATGGAGGCGGGGCCACGGTTCATGACGAAGGCGGCGTGGTACGCCACGTACGTCACGTCGTACTTCTCGCACACGCGGTAGAAGTCCTCCTCTTCCTCGAATATTGCCCGCCAGCATTCGTCGACCTTGGCGCGCATCCCCGGCGCCTCGTAGATGGGGTGGAGGACGATGGGCGTGCCGGCGTACGTCAAGAGCGTCGCCGACGCGGCGATGGGCGCGAGGGCCGCGGTTTCGGCGCGGTCGGGTAAATTGCCGAACCACCTTATAAGGCGCCACTCCTCGTCGCCGACGTTGGTGGCGTAGCCGCTCTCCGATTCGGCCGCGGCCTTTAGGAGCGACGTCCACGGCCAGGGCCGATACTCGTAGCGGAACGCCTTAGCCGCCTCGAGCGGAACGATTACGGCGGGTATCAGCAGCCAGGCGAGCGCGCGGCGATTCCTCACCAGGCCGCCGTAGCCGGCGGCGAAGACGGCGACGAAGAAGATGAAGACGACGCTGAAGCGGGTGTAGCCGGCGTAGAGCAGGCCGAAGACGACGAAGAAGGCCAACGTCGCGGCGCCGAGATAGCCGGCCGGCGTCGCGAAGCCGCGGGCAAATTTTTTGAAATTCCGGACGAGCGGCGCCCCGGCGACGACGAGCGGCGGCCCCAAGAGTACGGCCGCGGCCGCGAGCGACGGCGAGTCCGCCGGGCCGGTCCATATCTCGCGCGCGGCGAGCGGCAGCGCAGTCGGGTCGGCCGGTTTAATCCCCAGGTACCGGATTTTGTAAAATATCATCGTGTAGATGTGGGAGTACTCGGCCGCGGCCGCGAAGGGTCGCGCCAGGCCGTAGGCGGCGGCGAAGAATATACCGAGCGCGGCGACCCGCTGCCACCATTTCAGCCGCCACCGCCACGCGACCAGCGCGCCCGCGGTCGCCGCGACGGCGAGCGCGAAGGACGGCGACGCCAGGAAGACCTTCTCGCGCAACGCCGGGTGCAGGTACGCGACGGCCGCGGCGACTACCAGCGCGGCCGCGCCCCGGCCTACGTTCTTCGTCTCGTTGGATGCCAGCGCGGCCGCGGCCAGCGGCAGCGTCGCGAAGAAATAAAGGAAAGACGACGCGTGCCAGCTCACCAGGGCGAGCGCGAAGGCCGCCGCGGCGCCGGCGAACCAGCGCCATCCCCCTCCCTGCACTACCCTCGCCTGGCAGTACAGCGCGAAAAATAATACGGGGAGGACGAAGTCCTCGCGGAGGTAATTCCCGCACGTCCGCAAGTATATGGGTAAAGCGAGGGCGTACACCAGCGCCGCGAGCAGCGCCCCCCGCCGCGAGCCGAACGCGCGCCGCGCCCATAAATATACGACGAAGAGCGTAAGGCTGCTCCAGAGCGAGACGTGCCACCGGAGGAAATTTAAGGGGGGGACGCCGCGCACCAGCGGCCCCAGCAGCCGGTACGAGAGGCCGACGAAGGCGTCCTGGGTGAGGAAGAAGGACCGCGCGGTGTCGACGCCCTCCGGCCACTGCGCGGCGCGGTCCAGCGCCGGGACCGTTTCGCCGGCCGCGAACGTCTGCATGTAGCGGAAGCGGAAAGCGGGGTCCGAGGTGAAGTACGCGCCGGGTGCCCAGTGGTACAATTTTACCGAGACGACGACGACGTACAGGACCGCCAAAACGACGGCCGCGGCCAGCGCGGGCCTGCGCGATACGAAAGCTTTCAATTCTCTTAAGCGACGCAACTGGTTGATATCCTTGGGGTAATTAAACCGGCGCAGTTTAACATACGGCCGGGGCGCCCTCAACCCAAGTTGTAACGGCGGGGCGGGAGGGGGGGCGCCCATTAAGAGGTTGACACGGCGGGGGCGGGGGGGGGGGGCGGGGGGGCCGGGGGGGGGGGGGGGGGGGCCCGCCCATTAAGAGGTTGACACGGAACCCCCGCTTAACTTATCATATACGCCCCCCCACAATTGGGAATGATAATCGGTTCGGCGCCGCTCAGGAGGTCCGTACGTATGGCGGAGAACATGCACGAGTTCACGGAAGGCAACTTCGAGGCCGAGGTCTTGCAATCGGATAAACCGGTCCTCATCGACTTATGGGCCGAATGGTGCATGCCGTGCAAGATGATCGAGCCGGCGGTCGCGGAGATCGCGAAAGACAACGCGGAGGCGGTCAAGGTCGGCAGGGTCAACGTCGACGAGCACCCCTCCATCGCGTCCAAGTACGGCATCCGCTCCATCCCGACGCTGCTCATATTCAAGGGGGGCCAGGTGGCCGAGAAGATGGTCGGCGCGGTCTCCAAGGAGACCATCCAGGAGTTCGTGGATAAGGTGAAATAGGGCGCGGCCAGGCCGCGGCGCCGCGAAAACAGGGTAGCAACAATCCCGTCGCTGCTTGAGCGGCGGGTGTTTTTTATACCAAACCGGCCGACGTTATGCTATCTTTTCGGAGGGAAAGCGAGAGATTATGAAGCGACCGAAAAGGACCCGACGCGAACAGCTCTTAGAAATGAGCGGGAGGCGTCGGGCTTTTTTGTTGGGGGCGGCTAGGAAAGGCAAGGAAGCGGTTTTGTGTGAATACCAGTCGAATAAGAAATACGCGGAGTTCGTTAACTAAGTAAAAAATAAAAAATACGCGGATGTAATAGGCGACGGGCGTCGTCACGAACTGGAAGCGCATAAACAAAGTAATGGTGGATCTTCATTTTCTAGAAGGGATGGTTTCTTATGGCTAGATACGAAGAGATCGTAAACGCTTTTTGGGAAAGTCACGAAGGATATTTTAATAAAAGTAACGAAGTATCAACTTTCGCAGCGGACGTTTTAAATAAATTCCTTAATTACTTAGAGGCCCCGCCGGAAGCGGTTAAAGTCCGGCCTATGAGTGGAGAGTATGACTCTAATGAAGAATACACTACGTTCGGCGCCCTCACCATGGAGGAAGACGCGCGTTGGCATATAGGTGTATTATTGACGTTAATCAAACCCAACGTTATTACCCCGCGGCCTACCAGTTTAATACATCTAATATTCAGAGAGAAACCTTATGGGTCTGGGATTTATGAAGTCCGACTGGACGAGGGGAAAGATACTTTCCTCTTAGACGGGACCGAAGAAAGTCACACAAGGTTTTTCGATTACCTATACGACGTAATATACAGGTTTTATCATAAAAGGTTGGAGCGTTTCCTAGGTAAGGACCGAATCGAAAAAATAGGGTTTTAGTATACTAATATCCCGTTAATGCGACGCGTATTAACCGTAGGAGTACCGCTTGGTTTCGAACCCGGGATTAAATGGCCACAGTGTGAAAGGAGAACGAAATGGGTCAGAAGTGCGCTGATTGTAATGGTACGGGGCGTTGTAAGTACTGCGCCGGTTCAGGTAAAGAGGGTTACCCAGGCTTTGGTACACCGAGCGAAAAACCGTGTACTTGGTGTCAAGGTACTGGAACTTGCCAATCGTGCCGAGGTACGGGCGAAAGGTGATTTAAAAAAAACTGAAAAATAACTAATACCGGGAGCGTTAGCGAAACGGGTTTGTTTTTAATAAGGGGCCGGCGCGTTGACGCCCAACGGCGGTTAAAAGTACCCTGCGTTGATGAGTAGTTAGGATTTCGATACGTTTGTAGGTAACCGGGTCGTGGCAGTTAGAGGGTGAGTGAACGAAATGCGGCTAACCTGGAATAAATGTAAGGGCGACGTTTGGTGTCCTTTGGATTCCTTGAACCTTAAACATGAACATTTTGATGATATGGAAGGCGTCTATATTATTTGGCACGGAGGCGACCAACCAGCCACTGTCCGCGTCGGACAAGGCGTCATTCGCGATAGGTTTAAAGCTCACCTAAAAGATAAAGATATACAGGCGTATAAACACTTTGGTCTCTACGTTACTTGGGCTTCGGTACCGCCGGTTTATCGGGATGGGATAGAAGCGTATTTGGGGGAGATACTCGAACCCTTAGTTGGTGAGCGTTTCCCGAACCGTAAGCAAATAAAAGTAAACCTTCCGTCGTAGTTTAGTCCCGGCTTCGATGAAATGTAACAAAAAAGGTTAAGGTAGGGCGGTCGCTCGTAGTCTCATGCCGTAAGCCGGCCGCGGGTCTCGGGCCCGCCGACCTTGAGAACCCGCGGCGCGCGGTCGGCGGGAGAGTTTAATAAACGTTATCGTGTATATGTAACCTCTTTATGAAAAGGAGCGCGAGATGAGAAGGATAACGTTTTACGTAATGGGAGCGTCTGCGGTCGCGGCAGCCGTTTTAGGTTGTACTTACGTTTACGAAGGCAAATGGGGTGGCTTCGGTTCGGGCAACGGGCAATTCGATGGGCCTCCAGGGATTGCTATTTCCCCGAATGCCAACATTTACGTAGCGGATGGTGGGAACGACCGTATCCAGTACTTCAACGCAACTGGTTCGTTCTTAGGTAAATGGGGTGCCTTCGGTTCGGGCAACGGCCAATTCTGGCACCCCACAAGTGTTGCCGTCGCCCCAAACGGCAACGTGTACGTTACGGATAGCGGGAACGACCGCATCCAATACTTCACGCCGACGGGTTCGTTCCTCGGCAAATGGGGCTCGCCCGGTTCTGGAAATGGGCAGTTTGAAAGTCCCCGGGATGTAGCCATCGCTTCAAATGGTAATGTCTACGTTGTTGAATGGGGCTACCGTGTTCAGTACTTCACGGCAACAGGGTCGTTCCTGGGGAAGTGGGGTTCAAAAGGGTCCGGTAACGGGCAGTTCTCCGCGCCCCAGGGGATAGGTATCGCTCCAAACGGCGAAGTTTATGTTGCTGACGCATCACCGAACAACCGGGTATCGGTCTTTACCGCGTCCGGAGGTTTCCTGCGCCATATAGGCGTTGGGGTCCTTAGTGAAACGTGGGACGTAGGTATAAAGGAAAAAGTTTTCGTTTCCGAGAACGGCCGGTCCTTAGTACACTATTTCGCGCTAACAGGAAAACACCTCGGGTCGTTTGGTGGATATGGTAGCGGCAATGGAAAGTTCGTTTACCCGGAAGGCTTGGCTATTTCAAAAAGCCAGCGTATTTACGTTGCGGATACGGCTAATAACCGCGTTCAATATTTCCGTGCGGCGAACCCCGCGGTTTGGCCCTGCTCCCTCGGCCGGGTGAGGGCGTTGTTTAACTAAATTCGCATTATCGTAAACTTAATGAAGTGCCACAAGCCCCGCTCGTAGCGAAGGGGCAAACTGGCGCCAGGAGCCTTTCAGGCCCGCGTTGGGTGCCGTAAAGCGACGCGGGGGCGCGCGGCCTTGTGATGCTTGCTATCCCCTCCCCCCAAAGTTTTTAATTGCGCCCGGGGGGGCGTTTTATTATTATGCGGGTAAGGCGCTATGGCGAAGAAAAAGGCGAAGGACGAACCAATGCGGGAGGCGCGGGTCCTGGCGGCGCGCTGGAACCTGCGCATCGACGTCGACGAGCTGAGCCGGGTGTGCGAGCTGCTGGGCCGCGCGCCTACCAAGGTCGAGGCGTACCTCTTCGACGTCGCCTGGTCGGAGCACTGCTCGTACAAGTCGAGCCGGCGCATCCTGAGGCGGTACCTCCCCACGTCCGCGCCCAACGTCGTTTGCGGCCCGGGCCAGGACGCCGGCATCGTCCGCGTCTTCGAGGAGGACGGCGTCTCCCACTGCGTCGCGCTGGCCCACGAGAGCCACAACCACCCCTCGCAGGTGCTGCCGCTGGAGGGCGCGGCCACCGGCATCGGCGGCATCGTGCGGGACGTCTACTGCATGGGGGCCGACGTCGTCGCGGTCCTCGACCCGCTGCGGTTCGGCGCCATCTCCGGCGAGCACGAGAAGCGGAGTCAGGCCATCGCGCGCGGCGTGGTGGAGGGGATATGGCGCTACGCTAACGCCATCGGCGTACCGAACGCCGGCGGCGACGTGTACTTCGACGAGAGCTATGACGACAACTGCCTGGTGAACGGCGTCGCGGGGGGGGTGGTGGCCGAAGACGACGTCGTCTCGAGCCGGGTGCCCGCGGCGGCCCGGGACGAGCACTACTTCATCATCCTGGTCGGCAAGCCCACCGACGACTCGGGCGTGGGCGGCGCCTCCTTCGCCTCGGCCGTCCTCGACGAGGAGGAAGACGTGGCCAACAAGGCCGCGGTGCAGGTGCCGGACCCGTTCCTCAAGCGCGTTCTGGCGGTGGCGACGCGCGAAGTCGTGGCGCGGGCGCGGGAGAAGGGCGTCCAAATCGGGATGAAGGACCTGGGCGCCGGCGGCCTGGGGGGCGCGGCCTCCGAGCTCTGCGCGGCGGCCAAGCTGGGCGGCACCCTCGACCTAGACAAGGTCCCGCTGGCCATCGACGGCCTCGAGCCGCCGATAATAGCCGTGGGCGAGACGCAGGAGCGCTACGTCATCGCGGCGCCGGCCTACTTCGCCGAGGAAATATTGGCCGTATACAACGACGAGTACGAGCTGCCGCGCGTCTTCCCGGGCGCGCAGGCCACCATCGTGGGCGAGGTTATGGAGGAGAAGTACTTCCGGATGACGGCCCGCGGCGAGGTCGTGGCCGAAATCCCGTTGGAGGTAATCTCGACCGCGCCCAGCTACCGGCGGGAGGCGCTGGCGCCGGCGGCGCCGCTGGAGTTCGTCCGCCTGAGGGCGCCGGGGGACCTGGCCGAGACGCTGCTCGAGCTTTTGGCCTTGCCCAACATCTGCTCGCGCCGGCCGCTCTATGAGCACTACGACCGCAACGTTCAGGGCAACACCGTTATCGAGGCCGGCGAAGCGGACGCCGCGGTCCTGGCGCCGTGGCCCGGCAAGGACCAGGCCATCGCGCTGGCCTGCGACGGCAACCCGTACGTCGGGAAGCTGGACCCCTACGCCGGCGGCGCCCACGCGGTCCTGGAAGCTTGTCGCAACGTCGTGGCCGTGGGCGCGACGCCGGTGGCGGTGACGGATTGCCTCAACTTCGGCAACCCGGAGGACCCGGAGGTCTTTTGGACCTTCGAGGAGGCGGTGCGGGGCATCGGCGACGCCTGCCGGGCGCTGGGCCTGCGCGGGACCGACGCGCCGCTGCCGGTAGTATCCGGGAACGTGTCTTTCTATAACGACTCGAGCCACGGCGTCGCCGTAAAGCCTTCCCCCGTCGTGTGTGTGCTCGGCTTTATGGAGGACTTCGCCGTCGCCGTTACGACGCAGCTCAAGGAGGCCGGCAACCCCCTCTACCTCGTGGGCCGCAGGTGGGGCGAGCTGGGCGGCAGCCAGTATTACCAGCTGCGCGGCCGGCTGGGATGGCCCGCGCCCATGCCGCGCTTCGGCGAGGAACGCCAGATGCACGAGGCGGTCCTGGAGCTGGTCGAGACGAAGTGCGTGGCCGCGGCGCACGACATAGCCGACGGCGGCCTGGCCGTCTGCCTGGCCGAAATGATAGTCAGGCCCAGGTGGGCCGCGGCGCTGGGGTGCGCCGTCGACGTCGGCCCGGCGCTCGGTTCCACGCCCGCCGACGTGGCGCTGTTCTGCGAGAACGGCGGCTTCGTGCTGGAGGTCCGCAAGGGCTCGGCCGAGGCGGCGGAACTAATAATGGACGACGCCGGCGTCGACTGGTGGCGGCTGGGCGAAGTTACCGACGAGCCGAAGTTGACGATAGAGGAAGGCGAGAAGACGCTGCTCGAGCTCGCCGCCCCGGACATGGCCGCGGCCTGGGGCGAAACTTTGAAGGGGTATTTTTAAAGGCAATCTTATCGGCGCCGGACGGCGCAGGCATAAAGGTTATAAACCGTGTCCCCTCGTCGAAAACCCAAGTTGGCCGTAATCCAGTTCCCGGGCGTGAACTGCGAATACGAGACGGCGCGGGCGCTGGAGGCCGCGGGGGCCCGGGCGGACGTCGTGCGCTTCAACCTCTCGGCCGACGAGATACGGCGGTACGACGGGTACGTCCTGCCGGGCGGCTTCGCGTACGAGGACCGCGTGCGCGCCGGCGCCGTGGCCGCCAAGGACGCCGTCGTCGACATCCTGGCGGAGGAGGCGGCGCGCGGCAAGGCGCTTTTGGGGATATGCAACGGCGCGCAGGTGTTGGTCGAGGCGGGCATCGTGCCGGGCCGCGAGCCGGGCCTGGTCGAGATGGCGCTGGCCCACAACCGCCACCCCTACCATAAGGGCTTCCTTAACCGTTGGGTCTTCTGCCGCCACGAGGCGACGGGCGAGGTGCTGCCGCTCCCCATTGCGCACGCCGAGGGCCGCTTTGCGTGCGCCGACGAGAAGGCGGCAGCGGCGCTTGACCGCGACGAGCTGATATACCTCCGCTACGTAGACGAGGCCGGCGGCGCCGCGGGCGAGGAGTACAACCCCAACGACTCCGCGCTGGACGCCGCGGCGATAAGCTCGTGCAGCGTGGCCGCGGTCGCGACCATGCCTCATCCCGAGCGAGCGAGTTGGCTTTATCAGATACCCCGTTACTTACCGGGGCCCTGGGGCTTGAAGCGGCGCCGCGCCGCGAGCAAAGAGTTGACCGCGCGCGGCCCGGGGCGCCTAATCTTCGAGGACTTTTTGAAGCTGGTTTGAGAGGAGGAACGCGCGTCATGAGAGCGCTAGTTACGGGCGGCGCGGGTTTCATAGGTCGCCACGTCGTCGGGTGGCTGTTGCCCCGCGGGTACGACGTCTTGGCGCTCGACAACCTTTCGAACGGCTGCGTGGAGAATTTGGCCGAATTCGAAGGGAAGAGCGGCTACGAGGGCCTCTTCGAGGGCGACATATGCGACGACGCGGCGTGGCGGCGGTTGGCGGACGAGCGCTTCGACATCGTCTACCACCTCGCCGCGGCCATAAACGTCCAGGATTCCATCGACGAACCCGGCGCGACCTTCCAGTCGGACGTGGTCGGCACGTTTAAGGTTTTGGAGTTCGCCCGCAAGCAGGCGAGCCGGTTCATCTACGTCTCGACTTGCCTGGTGTACGCGCCGGCGGTGGACGGTACGCCTATAAACGAGAGGTATCCCACCAGGCCGGCGTCGCCGTACGCCGCGGCCAAGCTGGCGGGCGAAAACCTGACGCTGTCGTACTACCACGCCTACGGCCTGCACGCCCTCATCCTCCGGCCCTTCAACACCTACGGCCCGTTCCAGCGGACCAACGGCGAGGGCGGCGTCGTCGTGACGTTCCTGAACCACTTCCTCAAGGGGGAGCCGCTCGTCGTCTTCGGCGACGGCCGCCAGACGCGCGACCTGCTGTACGTGGACGACTGCGCGGACCTCATAGGCCGGGCGGGCGAGTCGAACGCCGCCGGCTCCGTAATCAACGGCGGCCTGGGCCGTGAAATAGAGATCCGCGACCTGGCGCAGAAAATCGCCGGCGAGGAAGGCCGCGTCGAGTACGCGTCGCACCCGCACGCGCAGGCCGAGGTATGGAGGCTGGTGTGCGACAACGCCAAGGCGGTGCAGCTTCTGGACTGGCGGCCCCGGGTGTCCCTGGACGAGGGCGTCGCCAAGACGCGGGCGTGGATGGCGGAGAAGTTAAAATAAGAACCGGTTACTCGCGAAAATAAAAGCCGGCCCTCGCGGCCGGCTTTCTTTTAAAGCGGGGGCGGACTTTATGTCCGCCCATCGCCGCACGCACACTTAAAAGGGTAATAACGAAGCGGCGGGTATAAAACCCGCCGCTTCCTTTCCGACAGTACGAATTAGAACGACCATGCCACCCCCGCCTCGCCGAAGGGGCGGAGCTTTTTCTCGAGCGGATAGAAAACGTCGTTATAATAGCCGCCGATTTCCAGGCCGCCGCGGCCGAGCAACTTCCAACCCGGCGCGACGGCTATCTCGACTTCGCCGTAGGGCGCGTTCTGCCAAGCCGTCTTATCATCGTTGAACACCGCGTACGTATCCGAGAGGTAGTAGAGGAGGCGGCCGCGGTCGCCGCCGCGCACGAAAATAGGCCCTGCTAGTTTGTGGCCTATCGAGGCGTCGTAACCGAGCCGGAGCCACGGTAAGTATTGGTGCGTTACCACTGGGTAATACGGCGCCGGGTATTGCAGCTTGACGACGCCCAGGCCGCCGACCGGCCTGGCGACGAGCTCCCAGCCACCGAGCGAAATCTTCCGATTATACCCGTACTCCAATATCGGTTCGAAGCCGTTGTCGTCGCCCGGGTAGCCGTAGATTTGGAGGCGGAAGAGGTGGCGGTTGACGTCGCCCACGGCGTACGTTATCTCGCCGCGGTAGCCGGCGTCGAGGTAGAAGTTGGGGTAGTAGTAATCGGTGGCGTTGAAGCGGAAGAGGCCGGCGGTGAACGAGAGGTCGGCCGCCGCCGCGAGGGTCGGCATACAAAGTAGGACTACGGTAAGTAACCTCATCGCGTTTCCTCCGTTAAGGGTGGTAGAGCAACTCGCAACCGCCGAAAGCCTCGTTCATCCCTACGGCTAAGAAGCCGCTCGTTTCGGATACGACTACCTCAGCGAACTCGAGCGGGTACGCCAGCCGCTCCAAATAAACGTTCCCCTCGTCGAACAAGACCGTCGTATCGCTGCCCACGCCGAGGCCGTAATCGCGGTATCCCGGGTGCAAGAAGGCGAGGCTCGCAAGGCCGTGGAAATGGGGCCCCTCCGGCGCTATGAATACGGGCGCGTACTCCCCGCGCCCGGGCGGGCCGGCGCGTTTGACGACGGCGCAATATCTGCCCGCCTCGCCCTCGTAGCCGAGGCCTACTATAAGGTATAAATACGGGCCCGCAGTTGCGGCCGCCGTCGCGGCCAACAAATGATGCCCCGGCGCGACGTCGGGCGGCAGCGTCTCCTCCGCCCACGACGCGCCCTCGTCGGCCGTTATAAAGACCCTTATAGGTTCGCCTTCGCCGGATGTGACGGCGTATAGCCGCGACGGCCTTCCCGGGTCCACGGTCCGAAAGATCGTTACGTCGCCGAAGCCCTCGTACGTCGTAACTCCCCCCCCGGAGTACTTCGCCAAGGTCCCCTCGTGCGTGCCTCGGCCGTAACGGTCGTCAATCAGGAACCAGCAATCCGATTCGTTAATGGGAACGACGGCGCTCACGGTGGCGCCCGGGCGATAAGGGACCGGTATCTCTTTCCATTCGCCCAGGTTGGGTTTTCTTAAAACAAAAGGCGCCGTTATTTTCCCGGAGACCTTAGCTCCGGAAATCCAAACGCTAAGGCCGTAAGTGGCGACGTCGGCCAGCGAACCGTCGTCGTAGCGTTCGTTCATATCGAACTCGGTCGAGAACCCGTGCCGGGAGCACTTAGTTAACACGTACGCGCCGTTACGTTCCGCGACGGCATATACGCCGACCTCGTCAAACCAGTACGGCGAGATGGCGTTTACGCATGAGATATCAGCGGGGAAATCGGCTACGTGAACCCACCTCCCCTCGAGCGGCCCCTGCGGCTCGCCGCAATTCATAACGCCGATAACGGCGGCCGTAACGGCCACTAAACCCACGTTGCGGCGTTTTAGTAACCGATTACCTATTCTCATTCGAAGGTCGCCTCGTAAAGTATATAATCGTGACTGCTCGCGGTATTGTCCACAATAGCCCAATAAGAATAGGGCCCCGTCGCGACGAGGTGAAACATCGGGCTCCACGACTCGGGGGTGGCCTCTTTAAGCCACCTACCGTCTTCCAACGCTACGGAGGTCATAGGGCCTACCGCGTATCCATCCGAAAACGAGCGGAAAGCCATAGCCTTAATATCGGTGAAGTAAGGGCCGTGGGGAGCGGCGAACGCAACGTCGTAGCCCCCGCGGCCCGGAGGGGCTTCGTCACGCGCTACGACCCCTACGAGATTGAAATCTTCCTCTTTTCCGTATAAATCGGTTTTTAAGTATACCGTTTCCCCGGCGGCGGCCATTTTTATATACTTGGGTTTGCGGATTTCGTAAAGAGGATATTCGACTTCGACCGTCTCCCGGGTCCACGTATTGCCGCGGTCATCGCTTATTAGTACGGTTAGTACCTCGTTTTTATAATAATAATAGTAAGCTCTCCCCCCTTCGGTTACTACGAACTCCGACCCTTCGGCCTCGGAGGGGACGTTAAGCTTTTTCCACACGCCCCGGTCGTACGTCGCAAAAAGCTCCCGGTAGGCGGCCGTACCCCCGCCGAACCATACGAAATCGTCGGCGCGGGGGTAAGGGTTTACACCTACAAAACCTAAGGACCGCGGGATTTCGAATTCCTCCCAATTGACGCCGTCCGAACTCCGGACGCAGTACGGCAAGTAGTCTTTACCCACTACTCTCGACCCTCCGGCCCATATTCGCCCTCCGCCACAGCGGACGGAATCGAACCTACTGGAGCCGTACGGTCCGCGGTATACTTCCTTTGGCGAACCCCCTTTGTAACGGTATATTACCGCCTTACTATCGTCCGTTTCTCCTACTGCGTAAACGGCCCCGTCCGGGGCGGCCGTTAAGCCGTTTATTCTTTTTATTGAACCGGGGAACCGCGCGCGTTCCACCCACCGCGTCGGCTGGGGTAAAACGGCCTCGCCGCAGCTCAGCAAGATAAAAACCGCGACCCCGCCGGCCCACAATAGGGCCCGGGTCGCTTTCACCTGAAACCGCGTCTTCCCTGCCATAGGGCCTCCTGAGCACATAGAGTACAGCGTTTTTCGCACGTTAATCAAAGCGCCTCACGGGTGATAGAGCAACTCGTACCCGCCGAACGCCTGGTTTTTGCCGACCGCAAAGAAGCCGTTCCCGCCAAAGGATATGGCGTTACTTAAATCCAGCGCGTACGGTAATTTCTCCAAATAAACACCACCCTCGTCGAATACGACCGAAGTCTCGCGGCCCACCGCGACGCCGTCGGCCGAGACGCCCCGCGGGGGCGAGTGGGGATTTCTAAAGGCAATACTATTCAACGTGGTGAAATAGGGACCGCCGTAAGCCAAAAAGGCCAATTCGTATTCCCCGGCGCCGGGAGCGCCGGTGCGCCGAATAACCGCCCACGCGTCGTTACCACACTCGGCCAAAATGTATACGTCGGGGCCGAACCCTCCCCCCGCGTAAGCTCTACTGATCTCCCGGCCTTGCACTATATCTTCGGGCAACGTTTCTTCAGCCCACGAGGCCCCGCCGTCCGCGGAAATATAAACCTTGGGCAACTCGCCCGGGGCGTACCCGCCCTGGGCGTACGATACGGCGTACAACGTCATAGGCGAGTATCTAGTATACGGGTAGACCGCGGTTACGGGCCCCAGTTCGTTATATACCTTAAATTCGCCGCCGGTATATTTGGCCAACAGGCCGTCGTGGTCGCCGGAATAATAATTGTCGTCTATCAATACCCAAATTTCCTCATCGTTAATCGGCATTACGGCGCTCAGAGCCCGTTCTCGGAACCCGTCCAGCCGCACCTCTTTCCATCCCAGGGCTCTCCCGTCGTACGCCAAAACGTAATCGTACTTCAACATATAAGGCCCCCATTCGTTATTTTCCGATTTCCCCCCCACGGCCCAACCCTTTTCGCCGTAACGTACGAACGCGATGTCCGCTAATTCGGCGTATTCGTACTCGGGCGGGCTTTCGTATTCTACGAGGAATTGCCTGTCGGCGTACGATATGATCTTAGCCCGCGTCACTGGTCCGGGGTACACGTACTCGTACGCCACCGCCCACACGGGACCACCTCTGGCGTAAATAGAATTAACGCCGGAACGGCTTTCGAGGGGTAACACCCCGACCGTGACCCACCCGGGTTCCAACGGCGCCAGCGGCTCGCCGCAACTCAGTAAAATAAAAAACGCGACCCCGCCGGCCGTTATTACGGCCCGGGTCGCCACCCGCCACATCCGCCTTTCTCCGTCCATAGGGCCTCCCGTACGGGTAGATTATAACAGGTGTTTATACGGTAGGCAAGGCCCGGGGGATAAAGTAGCGGCCGACCTTTAGCTCGAGCCGCCTTCGCGCCCACGTTAAAAACATAATAAAGAAGCGGCGGGTATTAAACCCGTCGCTTCCTATCCG